>NZ_JAJNAN010000021.1:0-54882 GCF_022227565.1 Ectothiorhodospira sp. 9100 | reverse complement strand
CCATAGGAGCTGAATATGGGTGGATGGGGCTGTCCTCATGAAAGCAAGGGCCTCTGCGGTCATCTGGATGATCGGCCTTGTGAGCCGGGCATGAAGGGCTGTGTGCTCGCTGGGCGCTTTGTCTTCAGTAACCCGGAAAAGAACACGGCCCGCGCACTGCGGGAAAAGGCCGACGAGGAGCGCCGCCGGAAACTTTCACGTTCCTGAACACCCTGTCGTCGTCGCCCTTTCACGACGCTTGGCGCACCCACCGGTAGAACTCGGGTCAACGCGCCGCAACCGTCAACCAGGAGGTTTCATGAGCGACCATCCGATCGCTACCCGCTCCGGAAGTTTTCAGCAGAACGTGGCCCTGATGCTGGATCGGGCCCTCAAGGAAGTCAAACTGGAGCCCGGCGCTGATCGCGCCCTGAAGACCTGCAACGCCACCCTGCAGGTCTCATTCCCCATCAAGCTACGCGGCGAGGTACGCACCTTCACCGGCTGGCGAGCCGTGCACAGCACGCACCACCTGCCCGCCAAGGGCGGTTTGCGCTTTTCTCCGGCCGTGGATCAGGACGATACAGAGGCCCTGGCTGCACTGATGACCTACAAATGCGCCATCATGGACGTGCCCTTCGGCGGCTCCAAGGGGGGCCTGTGCATTGATCCCAGCCAGTATGATCGGGACGAAATGGAACTGATCACACGGCGCTTCGCCCGGGAGCTGGCACGTCGGGGATTCCTCAGTCCGGCCACCAACGTGCCGGCCCCCGATGTGGGGACTGGACAACGGGAAATGGCCTGGATTCTGGACACCTACAAAAACCTTTATCCGGAAGATATCAACTATATGGGCTGTGTGACCGGCAAGCCCGTGGACCTGGGCGGGATGCCAGGAAGACTGGAGGCCACGGGGCGAGGCATCCAGTACACCCTTCGGGAGTTCTTCCGCCACCCCTCCGAGGTGCAGGAGGCAGGTCTGCAGGGCTCCCTGGAGGGCAAGCGCATCATCGTTCAGGGTCTGGGCAATGTGGGATATCACGCCGCCAGGTTTCTGCAGGAAGAAGACGGTGCCCGCATTATCGGGATCATTGAGCGCGAAGGGGCGCTGGTCAATGAGCGTGGCCTCTCGGTGGAATCGGTGCGCTGCTACATGAACGAGCATGGCACGGTATTGGGTTACCCCAACGCCCGGTTTGTGGATAAAGGGGCGAGCGTGCTGGCGGAGGATTGTGACGTGCTGATCCCCGCCGCCCTGGAAGGGTGATTCACAAGGACAATGCTGAAGGTATCCGCGCTCCCTTGATCATCGAGGCCGCCAATGGCCCCATCACCTATGAGGCCGATGAGATCCTGCGTCGCAAGGGGGCGGTGATCCTGCCGGACATCTACGCCAATGCCGGCGGCGTGGTGGTGTCCTATTTCGAGTGGATCCGTAACCTCTCCCATATGCGTTTCGGTCGCCTGCAACGTCGTCTGGATGAGACACGAGGCGAACACATCGTCTCCGCGCTGGAGACGATGAGTGGTGAAAAGACGCCCACCTGGATGCGTGAGAACCTGATCCGTGGCGCGGAAGAAGTGGACCTGGTGCGCTCCGGCCTGGACGATGCGATGCGGGTGGCGTTCCAGGAAATCGCCCGTTTTCGGCGCGAAGGCGGGCCACACCTGGATCACCGCACCGCCGCCTATGCCCTCGCGGTTTCCCGGATCAATCGCGGTAGTCTGGATCTTGGGGCGTACTGAAGCGCTCCTCCAGCCAGGCGAATACTGCACGCACTCCCAGAGCCTCGCCACCCTTGGGGCGTCCCGGGCGCGCCCGGGTGTTCCAGGCCATCACGTCGAAATGAATCCAGGGTTGGGTCTGAGGCACGAAGGCCTTGAGAAACAGCCCGGCGGTGATTGCCCCCGCGTACGGGGTGCTCCCGCTGTTGGCCAGATCCGCCACGGAACTCTCCAGCAATTCCTGGTAGGGCTCGTGCAGGGGCAGCCGCCAGCAAGGATCTTCCTGTTTCTCGGCATGACGATACAGGCCATGGACCAGCTCACTGGCATCGGTCAGGAAGGCCGCGATCTCCGTGCCCACCGCCACCCGAGCCGCCCCCGTAAGCGTGGCAAAGTCGATGATCAGGGCGGGGGTCTCCTCGCAGGCCTGGGTGAGCAGATCACATAACACCAGGCGACCCTCGGCATCGGTGTTATCCACTTCCACGGTGAGCCCCTTACGGGTGGTGATCACGTCCCCCGGCCGAAAGGCGTTGCCGTCAATGGCGTTATCCACGGCGCCAATCAGCACCCGCAGACGCACCGGCAGGCCCGCGGCCATGATCAAGTGCGCCAGGCCCAGCACATGGGCGGCGCCCCCCATGTCCTTTTTCATGAGACGCATGCCGTTGCTCGGCTTGATATCGAGCCCCCCGGTATCGAAACACACGCCCTTTCCCACCAGAGTCACTTGAGGATGTGCATCATCCCCCCACTGCAGATCGATCACCCTCGGGGCATGATGACTGGCCCGACCCACCCGGTGAATGCTGGGATAATGCGCTTCCAGCAGGTCATCCCCCACCACCTGCCGCACCGTGGCACCGAAAGTCTTGCCCAATTGTTCCGCGGATTCGGCCAGGTGTTCGGGCATCATGTCCTCAGCCGGTGTGTTGATGAGATCTCGCACCAGACCGATGGCAGCGACGGTGTGCTCAACCCGTTTCACCTGATCATTGTCCAGGCCCGCAAGACTCAGGCGCGCACGCGGTGCATCTGAACGGCGATAGCGCTCGAACCGGTAGCTGCCCAGTCCCCACCCGATGGCCGCCTGAACCCGGCGCTCCGGCGTCCAGTCACAGTCCAGGGTGTACACCCCTTCTCTCAGTTTTCCCGGCAGGTCTGCCACTGCCCAGGTAGTGGCCTCCAGGTCGATGCCCACCAGAATCCGCCTTACGCAGCCGTCGGTTTCCGGTAATGCCAGATGGTGGCCCGCCCTGGCCTGAAAGCGAGAGGCCTTCACCCAGTTGCGCATCCGCTCCGGTTGCCGTTCCAGCCAGGCGTCAAAAAGGTTGGCATCCAAAGGGATCAGGGTGGTCGCCTGTGCGGCGTTGTGGAGTTCGAAACAGTCGTTCATGGGTCCGGGTCCAATGAGTGTATCCCGATAATTTATCATCCCGACCCGGGGAAACGGATCTGTTAAAATCCCTGGCTTGCCCATCTCCCGGAGCGGATCACGGATTGCCAATGTCTCACGCCCTGTCCATCCAGCACCTGACCAAGACCTACAAGAACGGATTCGAGGCCCTCAAAGGCATTGATCTGCAGGTGGCACCCGGCGATTTCTACGCCCTGCTCGGCCCCAACGGGGCCGGAAAATCCACCACCATCAGCATTGTGGCCTCCCTGGTGAACAAGTCCGGGGGCAGCGTCTCCATCTTCGGTCACGACCTGGACAAGGACCTCTACGCCGCCAAACGTTGTTTGGGGCTGGTGCCCCAGGAGTTCAACTTCAACGTGTTCGAGCCCGTGGAGGAGATCGTCGTCAATCAGGCCGGGTATTATGGCATTCCCCGCAAGGAGGCCTGGAAACGAGCCGAGAAATATCTGGTGGAGCTGGGCCTGTGGGACAAGCGCAAGGGGATGGCCCGGCTGCTTTCAGGGGGCATGAAACGCCGCCTGATGATTGCTCGTGCCCTGGTGCACGAACCCCGGTTGCTGATCCTGGATGAGCCCACGGCGGGAGTTGATATCGAGATCCGGCGTTCCATGTGGACCTTCCTGCGGGAGATCAACCGTGAGGGCTGCACGATCATCCTCACCACCCACTATCTGGAGGAGGCTGAGAGCCTGTGCCGCAATATCGGCATCATTGACCATGGGCGCATCATCGAGAACACCACCATGAAGGGCCTGCTCCACCAGCTCAACACGGAAACCTTCATCCTGGATCTGAGCCAACCGCTGATGCAGTTGCCCACCCTGCCCCAGCATCGACTGCGCTGGGTGGATGAGCTCACCCTGGAGGCGGATGTGGATCGTGACGTCAGCCTGAATCAACTCTTCGTGGACCTCAATCAGGAGGGTGTTCAAGTGCGCAGCATGCGCAACAAGACCAACCGTCTGGAACAGCTCTTCATGAGCATGGTGGACAAGAGCCGTAACCCGGGAGTGGATACGCAATGAGCGGCTATACCAACTGGGTGGCTTTCAGGACCATCCTCACCAAGGAAATCCTGCGTTTTTCTCGCATCTGGATCCAGACCATCCTGCCTCCGGTGATCACCATGGGGCTGTATTTCATCATCTTCGGCGGGCTGATCGGTTCACGCATCGGGGATATGGAAGGGATTCGCTACATGGACTTCATCGTGCCCGGCCTGATCATGATGGCGGTGATCACCAATGCCTACTCCAATGTGGTGTCCTCTTTCTATAGCGCCAAGTTTCAGCGGCACCTGGAGGAAATGCTGGTCTCACCGGTGCCGAATTATCTGATTATTCTGGGGTTCGTGGGCGGTGGTGTCTGCCGTGGTCTGGCAGTGGGTATCGCTGTGACACTGGTGTCCATGGTCTTCAGCCCGCTGGCCATCCACAACCTGGCGGTCACGCTGTCGGTGGTGGTGCTCACAGCCACACTGTTCGCCCTGGCGGGGCTGATCAATGGCGTCTTCGCCCGCAGTTTCGATGACATCTCCATCATTCCCACGTTCATCCTGACACCCTTGACCTATCTGGGAGGTGTGTTCTATTCGATCACCCTGCTACCGGAGTTCTGGCAGGGCGCCTCCATGCTGAATCCGATCCTGTACATGGTGAATGCCTTTCGCTACGGCTTCCTGGGTGTGGCCGATATCGGTCTGGCGACCTCCTACGGCATCATTATCGGCTTCGTGCTGATCCTGTATGGGGTGGCCCTGTTCCTGCTGAACAAGGGCATTGGTATCAGGAACTGATGCCAATGGGGCTGGCGCCAGAAGCCTGCCAGTAGCGGTTCTTGCCCAGTGACTTGGCCTCGTAAAGGGCCTGGTCCGCCGCCCCCAGCAAGGATTCATAGGTCTCGCCATGGTCGGGGTACACACTGATGCCGATGCTGGTGGTGACCGTGCAGGCACGACCCTTGGCCTGTATTGGTCTGGCAAGCACTTCCAGGATTTTTTCGCCGATGCCCCTGGCCAGTTCCGGGTCCGGCAGGTTTTCCAGCAGGATCACGAATTCATCACCGCCGACCCGGGCCACCGTGTCCGAATCCCGTACCGACTCATTGAGCCGTTGCGCCACTTCGCACAGTACCGTATCCCCGGCATCGTGACCCAGAGCGTCATTGATGGGCTTGAAGTTGTCCAGGTCGATGTACATCACGGCAATCCGACTCTGCTCCCGTCGTGCCTGAGCGATGGCGTGAACCATGCGATCCCTGAGCAGGGTACGATTGGCCAAGCCGGTCAGCGCATCGTGCAGGGCCATGTAGCGCATGTTGTCCTGGGCCTTCTTGCGCTGGGTGATGTTCACGGATAGCCAGATCACTGCCGGGCGACCCATGACGTGTTTCCCCAAGGGGGTGAGGCGTCCCTCGAACCATTGGGTGCCAGCGGGGCCGCTTTCCGGTTCAACGCCGTCCACTTCCTCCACCGAGAGGGGGTATTCAATGGATTGGAGCTTGCCGGTGCGCAGGGTCTCGTGAATTCGGGCCAGGAACAGGTCCGCTTTATCCTGGGGCATGACCTCGTGCAGGGTCCGCCCCACCAGGGCCTGATGACTGGTGTGGTATACGTCGGGGTCATGGCCGCCAAACACTTCCAGGTAACAGCCTTCGGCATCCAGGATGAAGCAGATGTCCGGCATGGCTGCGATAGTGGCCCTGAGGCGCTCGCTGAGGCTTTGATGCGATGCTTGAGAAACTCGAACGCGTTCGGATTGCTGAGCCATGCGCCAGGCCAGGGCACCGGCTGTCAGCACCAAGGCGATCCCGGTGAGATGCCAGGCCAGGGGCCGCGTGGTGACGGCTGCCCATCCTCCCTTGGGTCGACCGGCCAACTCCCAACGCCCGCCCTTGATGATGACCTCCTGGCGCAGGCTGTCTGCGGTAAAAAGTTCCGGGTCACCAAAAAACACGGCACCGGCCGGGCCTCGGCCATCGCGCCCGCGAATGGCGATATCCAGCCGTTCCTCCAGATCGAGCAGGCCCGTGATCTGGTAAATGGCCTCCATGTCGATGGGAATACTGGTCAGCCCCCAGTAGGCCTCGGGATCATACCTGCTACGATCCGAATTCAAGTACACGGGCGTGCGGATGATCAGCCCTTCCCCTCCCTGAACCAGCGTCCAGGGGCCGGCCAGTACCGTATCAGCGGCCTGCATCATCCGATACACCGACTCACCCTGTTCCGGGTGGGTCTCCAGGTTCAATCCCAGGACGGCCCTATTGCCTATTCTCGGGTAAATGAATCGAATGACGTTATCCGGTGCCAGGGTGATGTTGTAAATCATATCGCCCCGTTGACGATAGAGTTCCCTCGCCACCCGTCGGAACTCACTCTCGCCCATGTCGGGATGAATACCCGCGTAGGTGGCCATGACCATGGTGAGATGGATCGTGGCATTGAGCTCGCCTTCCAGACGGGCCCGGACGGTGGAGAGTTCACCAATAACCTGCCCCCGGGCCCGATCTTCCAGGCGCTGCTCCAGCATGTTGTCCACACCGGTAAAGACCGCCACGGCCACTACCATGGCCAGCGCACCTGCCAGCAGGGGGCGTGACCCCAGCCGACCACGCGGTGTGGATTGACGTCGCGCGAGGGCTAGGGTGGGAGGAGTAGGCATCCGGGTTTCGCGATTGGAATGCGTCTAGCCTGCCAAAAGGCAGGTCGCCTTTCAAGATAAAAAAACCCGTGCATTTGGGCACTTGCCGGTGTGACCGGTAGAAACTGGCGGTTAACTTCAGGATAATGCTGGCAAGTCACCGGGCCAGCGCCCGTTTTCATCGCACAACACTTCCCCAAACAGGTTTTATATGGCCCAATATATCTACACCATGAATGGTGTGGGCAAGGTCGTCCCGCCCAAGAAGGAAATCCTCAAGGACATCTCGCTGAATTTCTTCCCGGGCGCCAAGATTGGCGTACTGGGCTACAATGGCGCGGGTAAATCCACCCTACTGCGCATCATGGCAGGACTGGACAACGAGTACATCGGTGAAGCCCGCCCACAGCCGGGCATCCATATCGGCTACCTCTCCCAGGAACCCCACCTGGATCCAGACAAGGATGTGCGCGGCAATGTGGAGGATGGTGTTGGCGAAGTGAAGGCCCTCGTGGATCGCTTCAACGCCATTGCTGAAGAATTTGCCAATCCGGATGCGGATTTCGATACCTTGCTGGCTGAGCAGGCGGAACTTCAGGATCGCATCGATTCCGCCGGTGCCTGGGATCTGGATCGCAAACTGGAAGTGGCCGCCGATGCCCTGCGTCTGCCGCCCTGGGATGCCGACGTCACCAAGCTGTCTGGTGGAGAGCGCCGTCGCGTGGCCCTGTGCCGCTTGCTGCTCTCAGCCCCCGACATGCTGATCCTGGACGAGCCCACCAACCACCTGGATGCCGAATCGGTGGCGTGGCTGGAGCGTTTTCTCTCAGAATTCAGCGGCACCGTGGTGGCGGTGACACACGACCGTTACTTTCTGGATAACGTGGCGGGCTGGATTCTGGAACTGGACCGCGGGCACGGCATCCCCTGGCAGGGTAACTACTCCTCCTGGCTGGAACAAAAGGAGAAGCGCCTGGAAATCGAGGAGAAGCAGGAAAGCGCCCGCCGCAAGAACATGGAATCCGAACTGGAGTGGGTACGCAGCAACCCCAAGGGGCGTTCCGCCAAAAGCAAGGCCCGCCTCAAGCGCTTTGAGGAACTCTCTTCACAGGACTACCAGAAACGCAGTGAGACCAAGGAGATCTATATCCCGCCGGGCCCGCGTCTGGGCGACCTGGTCGTGGAGTTGAACGGTGTAACCAAGTCCTATGGTGATCGGGTGCTTTATGAAGACCTTTCCTTTTCCCTGCCCCGCGGAGGCATCGTCGGCGTCATCGGCCCCAACGGTGTGGGCAAGTCCACCCTGTTCCGCATGATCGTCGGCCAGGAGACGCCGGACTCGGGTGAGATCCGCGTTGGCGAGACCGTGCAGGTGGCCTATGTGGACCAGACACGGGATGCCCTGCAGGATCAGCGCACGGTCTGGGAGGAAGTCTCGGATGGCCAGGACATCATCCATGTGGGCAGTTTCCAGATGCCCTCACGGGCCTATGTGGGCCGCTTCAACTTCAAGGGCAGCGATCAGCAGAAGCTCATGAAGGAACTCTCCGGCGGAGAGCGCAACCGCGTGCATCTGGCCAAGCTGCTGCGCAGCGGTGGCAACCTCCTGCTGCTGGATGAGCCAACCAACGATCTGGATGTGGAAACCCTGCGGGCCCTGGAAGAGGCCATTCTGGACTTCCCCGGCAGCGCCGTGGTGATCTCGCACGATCGTTGGTTCCTGGACCGTATCGCCACCCACATCCTGGCCTTTGAAGAGGATGGCAACGTGGTCTTCTTCGAGGGGAATTACCAGGATTACGAGGAAGATCGCCACAAGCGCCTGGGCAGTGACGCGGATCAGCCCCACCGAGTAAAATATCGTCGTCTGGAGGCTTGAGTCCATCGACACCCAGGACCGCTGCCTTGTCGTCAGGGGTGCTGGGTGGATTGCGGCATATCAGTTCAGGCCTTGGACTGTCCCGTGGCGGCCGCCTGCTTTTCCACATAGCGGGCGGTTGCCTGGTCCATGGTGGCACAGTGACGTTGGTACCAGGGGAGGAATTCATTGAGGAACTTGTCCTTCAAATCCTCCAGTCCAATGACGCCGGAATCCAGATCATCCACGTAGGTGACCAATTCCTCCAGCCGCTGATCGTGCTCGTTCTTGTGGATGTGGAACGGCGGGAAATGCACGGCCTTCATGATCACCTCCTCACGCCGAAAATGCGCGCGGCTGTGCTCGATGAAGTCACGCAGGTCACGGCGCAGACTTTCTGGCGCGGCGTGATCACTCCGGGATGCTTCCAGGGTTTCAACCACGCGGGCCAGAAGGCCCATAGCTTCCTCGTGATCATCGTCCATGAATTCCACACCCACCTGAGGCAAGTCGCCGATTCTGGCATGTTCGCTCATGATGCATTACCTCGCGAAGGGGTATTCATCCGTAACATAGCACAGGATGCATGACCAAACGATTTATGGATATAGTTGATTTCATCTATTGAATACCACTGGAGCAATAATCGTTGTGATCGACCAGACTTCACCCATTGAAATATCTCAAGTCATTCAACTGTCCGTGGCACCCGTTTTCCTTTTGGTGGGCATTGCCGGCTTTGTGAATGCCTTTGTTGCCCGCCTTGGCCGGGTGGTGGATCGCCGCCGGCATCTGGCCCATCTGATGCACGCCCCCGATGCGAGGCGTCGTGAATTAACAGCCCGGGAATTGCGAATTCTGGATGATCGGGCGCGATTGGTCCATTGGGGCATGACGCTGTGCATTACCACGGCGATGCTGGTGTGTCTGACCATTGTCACCGTGTTTCTGGACTTCCTTTTTGAGATGGAACATCCCCGATTGGTGGGCGCCATGTTTGTGCTGGCCATGGTCAGCCTGATCACTGCCCTGGGGCTGTTTTTAAGAGAGGTGTTTCTGGCAGTGGAAAGCCTCACTTTGAGCAATCGCGAAGGCTAGAGGTGCCGAATGCCTGATCGTGCAGACCTGGATGGCGTGCTCCGCCGGGCAGAATCCCTCCTGGAGCGCTTGGAGGGCATGCTGCCGGCACCTGCCCCACCCATTCGGTGGGAGGCGCCGGCCTTTCGTTGGCGCCGGGGCCAGTTACAGCCCATCAACCAGATCACCCCCCTGGCGCTCGATGACCTTTTGCATATCGAGCGCCCTCGCGCGTTGCTGGAGCGTAACACCCGACAGTTCATTGCTGGGCGGCCCGCCAACAATGCCTTGCTCTGGGGTGCCCGGGGCACGGGCAAGTCCTCCTTGATGCGCGCGCTCCTCACCCGGTATGCCAATGAGGGGCTGCGCCTGGTGCAGGTGGATGCCCACGAATTGGTGGACCTGCCCCGCATTGTGGCGCCACTGCGTGACCGGCCGGAGCGCTTCGTGCTGTTTGCCGATGACCTGTCCTTCGAGGCCAACGAACCGGCCTACAAGGCACTGAAGGCGGCACTGGATGGGGATCTGGAGGCCACGCCAGAGAATGTGATCATCTACGCCACCTCCAACCGTCGCCACCTGATGCCCGAGCGCAATGTGGATAACCTGGAAGTGAAGCGTGTGGATGACGAGATCCATCCCGGCGAGGCGGTGGAGGAGAAGGTATCGTTATCCGAGCGGTTCGGGCTTTGGGTGGCCTTTCATCCCTTTTCCCAGGCTCAGTACCTGGAGGTGGTCACCCACTGGCTGGGGCATCTGGGCGGAGGGACATTGACGGAGGCCGCGCAGCGCGAGGCCTTGCAGTATGCCTTGCTGAGGGGATCGCGCAGCGGCCGGGTAGCATGGCAGTTTGCACGGGACTGGACGGGGCGGCTGGGGGAGGTTTGAACGGGCAGTGGGTGGGAGGGTGCCCGCCGCCCCCTCATCCCCAGCCCTTCTCCCCGGAGGGAAGAAGGGAGCCTTAGAGCCCCTCTCCCGCTGGCGGGAGAGGGGTTGGGGTGAGGGTGGGAGCCGCTGCCCCATCACCTCAGTCTATATTCTCCAGAATGGCCCGCTTTACCGACTCCAGGTCCGCCTCCACCGTCTGCGGGGCACGGATGCTCTGCTGGATGGCAATGTCCGGATCCTTCAGGCCGTGACCCGTCAGGGTGCAGACAATGCTGGAGCCTTCCGGGATCTTGCCGGCCTTCACATCCCGCAGGGCGCCGGCCAGCGAGGTGGCGGAAGCCGGCTCGCAGAACACGCCCTCCCGCTCGGCCAGCATTTTTTGAGCCGCCAGGATCTCTTCATCGGCGCATTCATCAAACCAACCACCGGACTCCTCCTTCACCTTCCAGGCATAGTCCCAGGACTGGGGATGACCAATGCGGATGGCGGTGGCCACAGTGTCCGGATCATCGACCATGGCGCCGCGCATGAAGGGGGCACTGCCGCTGGCCTGGTAACCCACCATGCGTGGGCGATTCCCCACAATAGCCCCGCCAGCGTACATGCAACGCCCCTTGCAGAAGCCGCAGGCCTCTGTGACATGATCACCCGAGCCGGACGAATACTCACAATAACCGATCCAGTGGGCGGTGATATTGCCGGCGTTTCCTACCGGAAGGCAGTGGTAATCCGGGGCACGGCCCAGTTCTTCCACAATCTCGAAGGCTGCCGTCTTCTGCCCCTGCAGGCGGTAGGGATTGACCGAGTTGACCACTGTCACCGGTGAGGTTTCGGCGACCTGCTTCACCAGGCGCATCCCATCATCGAAATTGCCCTTGATCTGGATCACCGTGGAGCCATGCATCATGGCCTGGGCCAGCTTGCCCTGGGCAATCTTGCCATCGGGGATCAGCACGAAGGCGGTGATGCCGGCGCGGGCGGCATAAGCGGCCGCTGAGGCAGAGGTGTTGCCGGTAGAGGCACAGATGATGGCGCGGGAACCCTCCTCCACGGCACGGGTGACGGCCATGGTCATGCCCCGGTCCTTGAAGGAACCCGTGGGGTTGAGTCCTTCGAACTTCACGTAGATGTCCACTTCCTTGCCCAGCACCCGAGGGATGTTGTTCAACCGGATCAAGGGCGTATTGCCCTCGCCCAGAGAGATGATGCGGGCATCGTCGTGCACCGGCAGGCGGTCACGATAGCGTTCAATGATGCCGGTGTAACGGGGTCGGAAAGGCATGGTCGGATCTCGGGGTCGGGGCGTCTTGACGCGGTGTTACTTGAGGTTTTCCAGGCGAATGCGGGTCACCGGGGTGATCACGCTATCCAGGCCCTCGATGCGGCCGATGGCCTGATTGAGATTACCCTCACGCACCTGGTGGGTCAGCATGATCACATCGGCCTCGTGGGTGTCTTCATCCGGCTCCTTCTGCATGATGGCCTCGATGCTGATGTCCAGGTCCGCCAGGATGCGGGTGATATCGGCCATCACGCCGGGACGGTCCACCACCCGCAGTCGCAGGTAAAAAGCGGTTTGCACGTCGTCCATGGAGAGAATGGGCACATCCGACAGGGCATCGGCCTGGAATGCCAGGTGCGGAACCCGATTCTCGGGGTCCGTGGTCAGGGCGCGCACCACATCCACCAAGTCGGCCACCACCGCCGAGGCGGTGGGCTCGGAGCCGGCACCGGGGCCGTAATAGAGGGTTGGGCCCACGGCGTCCCCCCAGACCAGCACGGCATTGAGCACACCGTCCACGTTAGCAATCAGCCGGCGTTCCGGGATGAGGGTGGGATGCACTCGCAGTTCGATGCCACCCTTCACCCGGCGGGAAATACCCAGATGCTTGATGCGATAGCCCAGCTCATTGGCGTAGACCACGTCGTCCCGGGAGATGCCGGAGATACCCTCGGTATAAACCCGGTCGAACTGCAGCGGGATGCCAAAGGCGATGGAGGCCAGGATGGTCAGTTTGTGGGCCGCATCCACGCCTTCCACGTCGAAGGTGGGATCCGCCTCAGCGTAGCCCAGACGCTGGGCCTCCGCCAGCACATCAGCGAACTCCCGCCCCTTGTCGCGCATCTCGGTGAGGATGAAGTTACCCGTGCCGTTGATGATGCCAGCCAGCCACTCGATCCGGTTACCGGCCAGGCCCTCGCGAATGGCCTTGATGATGGGGATGCCGCCAGCCACGGCGGCCTCGAAGGCCACCATCACGCCGCGTTCCTGAGCCCGGCTGAAGATCTCGTTGCCGTGAAGGGCAATCAGGGCTTTGTTGGCCGTGACCACATGCTTGCCCTGGTCAATGGCGCGCAGCACCAGTTCCCGGGCCAGCGTTGTGCCCCCGATCAGTTCGACGATCACCTGAACCTGCGGATCGTCCACGACCTCAATGGCTTCTTCGGTCAGGCGCATCCCGCTCACATCCAGGTCGCCCAGGGAGTCCAGATTACGGGCGGCAGCCGCCACGAGTTCAATACCGCGACCAGCGCGGCGGGTGATCTCGTCGCTATTGCGCTTGAGCACTCTGACCGTGCCGCTGCCCACGGTCCCAAGACCCAACAGGCCGACTTTGACGGGTTCCAATGATCTGGCTCCTATGGCGGGGGAAGCCCGACATTATAGCGGAGATGAGCCTTACCCGGGGAGGGGCGCGGAGGGATCAACCGGCTTTTGAAACAGGTTCCGGGAAGCGCTCACGGATGGCCAGGATATCCGGCATCAAGCTGAAGAAGAGTTCCGCCAGGTCCGGGTCGAAATGGTGCCCCACCCCCTTGCGGATCAGGTCCAGGGCATCCTCCACGGTCCAGGCCTCCTTATAAGGTCGCCAGGAGGTCAGGGCGTCAAATACATCCGCCAGGGCACAGATGCGACCGGACATGGGAATATCATGCCCGGCCAGCCCCTTCGGATAGCCACTGCCATCCCATTTTTCGTGGTGCGTGAGGGCGATTTCCCGGGCCATGAGCAGTAAATCGGAATCATCGCCGCTGAGGATATCGGCGCCGATGGTGGCATGGCTCTTCATGATCTCCCACTCCTCGGGGGTCAGCTTGCCCGGCTTGAGCAGGATCCGATCGGGAATGCCGATCTTGCCCACATCGTGCATGGGGCTAGCATGGAGCATGCGTTCACAGTGATCACGATCCCAACCCACGTGTTGGGCCAACAGGGCCGAGATGTGACTCATACGCAGGATATGGCATCCGGTCTCGTTATCCCGGTATTCCGAGGCGCGCCCCAGACGCTGCACCACTTGCAGGCGGGTACGACGAATCTCGTCGGTGCGCTCGTGGACCAGTTGCGCCAGCATGTCCTTCTGGTCATGGGTCATGCGGTGGGCCAGTTGCACGTCCAGCATGTTGCGTACCCGTGCCAGCACCTCGGCCCGGTCAAAGGGCTTGCCGATAAAATCCCGCGCGCCGCTGCTCAGGGCCCGAAGCATGTAATCGCGGCTATGCTGGGCCGTCAGCACCAGGATGGGAGGGACAAGGGGATCTTCCAGTGCGGCGAACTGCTCCATCACTTCGAAGCCGTTCATATGCGGCATCTTGATGTCCAGCAGGATCAGGTCAGTGGGCGCCTGGCGGTAGGAGGCCATCACCTCACGGGGATCCTGCACCAGGACCAGATTGGAATAACCCTCGGTACGCAGCAGGCGATCCATCAGGATCAGGTTGGCCCGCTCATCGTCCACTACCATGATCCGGGCTGCCTTGCGTTCCGGCTCGTGTGGGGTCTTGTTGGAAAGGTTATGGGTATTCACTGGCGCACCTTGGGACCGGGGCGGTTGGCTCGGTCTTGAGACAGAACGTTGCGAATTGTATCAAGCAACTCGCCCAAATTCAGGGGCTTGGTCAGATAGGCATCAAACCCCGCTGCCAGGCCGCGCTGACGATCTGGCTCCGTGGCATTGGCCGTGAGGGCCACAACGGGGATGTGGCGGGTGGTTACATCCTCCCGCAGGCGCTCCAACACCTTGAAGCCATCCAGACGGGCAAGCTGGATATCGAGAATGATCACATCCGGGCAGTGCTCCCGGGCCAGTTCCAGACCGATGTAAGGATCTTCCGTACTGAGGACGCTGAAGTCATCATGACGTTTGAGCAGCCGCTCAAGCAGGCGCAGATTGGCAAAATTGTCCTCAATCTGCAGAATCTTGCGCACCGCATCGGGTTGCCCCGAGGTAGACTCGATCGTGCCTGAAGGGGCCTGCCGCCCGGGCGTTTCGTCGGTCGCGATACTCTGAGGTAATTCCACCCAGAAGGTGCTGCCCTCCCCCACCTGGCTGACGGCCCCCAGGCACCCTCCCATGAGATGCACCAGCCGCTGGGTGATGGCCAGACCAATGCCACTGCCCTCCACCTTGTGCTCATCCTCCAACAACCTCGTGAATGGCTCGAACAGCTTGGTGATGCGCTCGTTCGGAATACCCCGCCCGGTATCGGACACCAGGATGCGCACCCCCGGGTTGACCTCCATGGCCGGCTCCAGGTCCAGAGTCACTCGCCCCTGCGGTCGGTTGTACTTGATGGCGTTGGAGAGCAGATTGATCAGGATCTGTTTCAGACGAACCCGGTCAGCATGCACGTAGTGGTCGGGCAGTGCCTGCCCTATCTGTATCTCCAGGTCCCGCTCCCTGGCCAGGGGTTCAACCAGGGCCACACATTCCTGCAACAGGCCTTGCAATGCCACCGGCTCGGGTGAGAGTTCCACTCGCCCCGATTCCACCTTGGCAAGATCCAGCACCTCATTGATCAGATCCAGGAGGTGCCGGCCGCCGCGGATGATCTCCTCGACGTTTTCTCGCTGTTCGCTGCCCAGGTCCGGGTCAAACTCCAGCAACTGCGCAAATCCCAGCACGGCATTCATCGGGGTGCGCAGTTCGTGGCTCATGCGCGAGAGGAATTCCGACTTGGCCTGGTTGGCCCGGTCGGCGTCCGACTTGGCCTGGCGCAGAGCCTCCATGGTCTGCATGAGTTCCGTCACATCCTGCTGAATCCCCACAAAGTGGGTCACCGCCCCCGCGTCATTTCGCACTGGCGAGATACTGAACTCATTCCAGAATAACTCCCCATTCTTGCGATAATTGCGGATCAACACTTTCGTGGCCCGCCCCTCGACCACGGCATCACGTAATTCACGGATGCCGGGCTGATCCCGGTCATCGCCTTGCAGGAAACGGCAATTGGTACCCAGCACCTCCTCAGCCCGATAACCGGTCATGCGCTCAAAGGCTGGGTTCACATACACCAAGGGGCCATCCGGCTGAGTGGCATCGGCAATGGCAATCCCGTTGACCATGGCCTCCATGGCCTGGGTCTGCCACCGCAGGCGCTCACCCACCGACTCAAGGAATGAACTGTCCTCGTCCTTTAACGACACCGATACACGGCCTCCACCCGGGAGCCTGATTCGTCAAACACCACGGTCTCGCATAGATCGCGCACCAGGGCGATACCCCGGCCCCAGGGGCGGGTGGTGTCCAGCGAAGTCTTTTCCCACTGACTTGCGTCAAAACCCGGGCCGGAATCACTGATTCTGACCCGGAACACGCCGCACGTCCTGTCAGGCTCATAGGTGACGCTCACATCCACACGGCCCTGACAGCCCTCGGCCAGGCGTCTGCCCCGCTCCAGATAATAGCTACAAAACCCCTCCGGGTCGGCCTTCATGCGGGACGACAACTGGAGCACGCCGTGTTCCAGGGCATTGCTGTAGAGCTCGTTGACGATGGTCTCCAGGGGGCCGGCATCTTCCTCCAGGCCATCCAGCAACCCAAGCGGACGCAGGGCAGACTCCAGGGAGGGCAGATCCCCGAGGCGCTCATCCTCCAGCGTCAACGACCAGTTCCAGCCTCCTTGCGGGTGACTTTCGCGACTCACCGGGGGGCGGCTGAAGAGCTCAGGATCCAGAGGGGCCTCCAGAATGGCGATATCATCCTCCGGCTGCTGATCAGCGCAGTGTTTCTCGAGGGCCCGCAACAGCCCGGGGAGCACGGCTTCCCCATGGGACCACGCGTTCAATACCTCCGAAAAGCCATGGTCGATGAACATTTGGCCCTCGGGGTTGCGCGCTTCCAGCAGGCCGTCACTCATCATCAGCAGTCGATCATCACGGCGCACGGCCACGCGTCGGGGGGGGTCCCGATCAGACAATTCCGGCAGGATGCCCAATGGCAATGCATGGGAGGCCAGTTCCTGGAACCCCTCGCGATTGCGTAACCAGGCACTGGGCATGCCGCCGTTCCACCAGCGGATCTCCCGACCAGAACCGGGAAGGGAGATCAGGCAGGCGGCCATGAAGCGTTCCGGCGGCAGCACGCGGTATAGCTTGCGGTTGATCTCGTCCAGCACCTGTTCGTCGTCCACTCCCTTGCGCGTCATGGTGCGAAAGGTCTCGGCTACCGGCAGGGCGCCAATGGCTGCTGCCAGGCCATGGCCGGTGAAATCCCCCAGGAGAATGCGTACCCCCCCATCGGGCAGGTCCTGGGTCAGCACCAGGTCGCCATTGAAAGTGGTCGCGGGTCGCTGCACCAGGCCAAACTGTTCCGTGCGCACATTGCGATCGTTCACGGCCCGATTAAAAACCCGTTCGGCCAGCTTCTGCTCCTGACGGTCCTGTTCCAGGAGGTTTTCCAGTTCCCGGTTCTTGCCGGCAATGATGCGCTGCAGATCACGCACCCGCTCCATGGCGGTGATGCGGGCCTTGAGGATGCTGAAGTTGAAGGGTTTGGTGAGGAAATCATCCCCTCCCGACTCAGTACATTGCACCAAGGACTTTTCATCATGCAGTGCGGTAAGAAAGATCACCGGCACAAAGTCGAATCCCGCCATGGCCTTGATGCGTCGGGTCGCCTCGAAACCGTCCATGCCCGGCATCATCACATCCATGAAAACGATATCCGGCGGCGATTGCTCGAACAGCTCGATCGCCCGGCTGCCGCTTTCGGCCTCCAGGGTCTCGAACCCTTCCTTCTTCAGCATTCTCGCAAGCAGGCGCCGATTGGTGGGCTCATCGTCCACGACCAGCGCCAAACCCCGGCAGTCCACCGGGATGGCAGACGCGGGATTCTCAGGCCCGGGGCTGGAGCGCGGGGGCGCGTCGGGTGACATGGGGTAAGTGGTCACTCCAGATTGAACAGGCGATCGAAATTGGCGATCTTGAGCACGCGGCGCACATCGTCGCTGCAACCGCGCAGACTCACCCGGGCGGTATCCCCCCCAGCATGCTCCCGTAGCAGCAGCAACATGCCCAGGGCCGAACTGTCCAGGTAAGAAGCCTCGCTCAGATCCACCCGATAGCGGGTGCCCTGGGCCGGTAGATCCCGGTAGCTATCCCGGAAGGCCTTGTGCTGGGCGAAATCAAACCGCCCACCGACGGATATCGTCACCAGATTGGTTTTTTCATCGACGTGGCGTTTAATGCTCATGGGGACAAGGCTCCGACGAAAACAGTCATGGAGAAAGCAGGAGAGAATGTGAAGATGATCTCAGATTTTTGGGCATGTGCCCAAACTTTTGAGACTATCAGCGCACGCGGGAGGCCTTCAGCATGGCCTCGGCAATCCGATCCAGTGGCAGCACCTGTGAGGCCGCGCCCCGCTTTACCGCCTCTCCAGGCATCCCCCAGACCACACTGGTCGCCTCGTCCTGAGCAATGGTCTCCACGCCCATATCGTGAAGTTCCTTCAGACCCTGCACACCATCAGCGCCCATGCCGGTGAGCAGGGCAGCACAGGCATTCTTGCCGGCGGCTTGAGCCACGGAACGAAACAGGACGTCCACGCTGGGGCGGTGACGGTTGACCGGTTCGGCCATGCTCAGGCGGCAGACATAGCGTGCGCCATCCCGAGCCACCAGTAGATGCTGGTCTCCAGGCGCCACGTAGGCGTGGCCCGCCATCAGGCGTTCACCTTCCACCGCCTCCTTTACCAACAGCCGACTCTGCCGGTTCATGCGCTGTGCCCAGGCACCGCTGAAACCGACAGGGATATGCTGGGCAATGACCACGGCGGGGCTGTCCGGCGGCAGATCAATGAGGACGTCCTTCACCGCTTCGGTTCCCCCGGTGGAGGCCCCGATGGCCAGCAGACGATCGGTGGTACGCCATTTTCCCACGGCCTTGGAGGGCAGGATCTCATCCACGGAATGCTTCGGTTTCACCGGCGCCAGGGTGCGCACCCTGGCGCCGGCCGCGACCCTGACCTTGGCTGCCAACTCGTCACGATAGGCATTGAGGGTGTTGGCCAGGTCCAGCGAGGGTTTGGTGACGAAATCCACGGCCCCCAGTTCCAGGGCCTGCATGGTCACCTCGGCCCCGCGTTCGGTCAGCGAGGACACCATCACCACAGGCATGGGACGCAGGCGCATCAGGTTGCGCAAAAAGGTCAGGCCATCCATGCGCGGCATCTCCACATCCAGAGTCAACACGTCCGGATTGAGGCTCTTGATGCGCTCGCGTGCCACGTAGGGGTCCTGGGCTGTCCCCACCACCTCAATGCCCCCAGCGGAATTCAGGACCTCCGTAAGGAGCTTGCGCACCAATGCCGAGTCATCGACCACCAGGACACGTATTGGCTTGTCTCTGGCATTGTCACTCATGGTAGAACCGCCTGTTGTGGCCATGGGGATCGCATCAGAAGAGTTCGATGTCACCTTCGTCCATGGATTTTTGTTGAACAGGCCGGTGAGCTGCATCCTGCAATTCCTCACGCAAGGTCTTGAGTCGCCCTCGGGCCTGTTCCAGCTGCTCCTGCGACCTGGCAGGCTCCACCATGGGGAGTTGGCGCAGTTCGGCGACAAAGCGTTCCATGAAATCGATCCGCGTATGGGCCCGATCAAGCACCTGGCCGGCGATATCCTCGAACTGCAACAGTCTGACGGCTGCATCCACGTTCTGCTGCACGCGCTCGGCAACGCCGGACATGTGATCCAGCCCCTGGGACAGGTTTTGATTGAGTTTCTGCAGTTGTTCCATCATGTCGTCCATGCTGCCCTTGGCGCTGATGGAGGTATTCAGGTCCTGCGAGGCCATGCGGCCCACCACTTCCCTGGCGTGGCCAAAGAGTCGATTGGCCTGCTCCACCTGAGAACGAATCTGTTCGTTGAATTGATCCGAATCCTGTGAGAGCTTGCGTACTTCCTGGGCCACCACGGCGAATCCCCGACCCGCCTCCCCGGCCCGGGCCGCCTCGATGGCGGCGTTCAGTGCCAGCAGATTGGTTTGCCCGGCAATATGCTTGGCACTGTCGAGCAAGCTGAAGATCTCATCCATCAAACTGGAAAGATCATCCACCTGGTGGGCCACCTCCACGCTGTGCTTGCCCATGTCGATCAGCATTTGAACGTTCTGTGCCAGCACCTTGCTGTTTTCCTCCATGAACTCGTCCATGTCGATGGCCTCGCTCTCAGAGCCCGCCTGAGTGTCAGTGGACATGCCCCGGATCAGCTTCAGGGCCAGTTCCTGCTGTTCCCTGGAGGTCTGGTTGAGGTTATGAAAGCTCTCTTGCAGGTCACTGACGGCATCCCGGATCAACTGACGGGCCTGTCCCACCAGGGTACGTAATTCGCTTGTCTCCGGCGCGATGAGGGCATCGATCTGGATGACCATATCCCAAAGTTCCCGGTCATTATCCAGTGTGCCCTGTCGTTCATCTGCACGGACCTTGTCTGCTCGCCCGGCACTCGCGGTGCTTCGAGCCTGCCATAGCAGCGAACCCACCCAGATCAGGGCGACCGCCAGCATGCCAAGCCAGGCGGGCAATGACAGCAGCAACCAGGCGACGATCATCGCCCCACTGACCAGCACCGCCGACCCGTGGGGTGCCAGTGCCCGTGTCATTGTCTCCATCCCAAAGCCCTGCATGAGTCGGTCTCCTGTCATACGTCAATCGAACAATTCCACTTCGCCGGATACCTTGGCCTGACGCAGCTTCTGGCTGTAGCTCAGTTCCCGTTCGATGATGGTCTCGTTGTGCAGACTGCGCAGTTTTTTTACGAGCACTCGGCCGGTGGTGGGAAAGAAGTAGATCTTGCGCGGGTGATTACCCAGCAAATCCTGCGCCGCGATGGGAATACCCTCCGTGGCCAGGTAATCGGTCACGAACTGAGCGTTGCGCTCTCCCACGATATTGCTCTTGAAACCTGGCAGCACGTTGCCGGCACCGAAAACCTTGGCCTCCAGGTTCTCCCGGCGCGCCCCCAGTTTGATCAACTGGTTGATCAGGATCTCCATGGCATAGTCCCCGTAGCGCATGGAACTGCCCACGCGGCTGTCTTCGTTGCGCTTGTCATCGGGCAGCATGAAGTGATTGATCCCGCCAATGCCTCTCAGCCGATCCCTCACGCAGGCCCCAACGCAAGAGCCCAGCACGGTCACCATCAGCAGCTCACGGTTGGAGACGTAGTATTCGCCCGGCAGGATCTTGACGGCATCCATGTCGAAGTGCCGGTCATAGTACAGGTTAGGTGCCAATACCTCCTCGAAACCCTCGCTCATGGGCGCCCCCTTGCCACCGGCACGCAGACCGTCTTGCCCTGCAGGCGGAACAGATCGGCGGCATGGGCCAGGCTCTCCGAATGCCCCACGAACAGCAAACCCTCCGGATGCAGCAGGGGATGAAATCTGGACAGCAGCTTGTACTGGGTGGGCTTATCAAAGTAGATCAACACGTTGCGACAGAAGATGGCATCAAAGGGCTCCTTGAGCGGCCAACTCGGCCCCAGCAGGTTCAGCGACTGAAAGGAGATGAGGTCCCGTACCTGCGACCGCACTCTCACCATGCCCTCACGCCCTCCGCGGCCCCGCAGGAAGAAGCGCTTCACATCTTCTCTGGGCATCTTTTCAATGCGCTCCATGGGGTAGATACCTTCAGCTGCATGGCGCACCACCTGGGTATCCAGATCCGTGGCCAGGATCTTCACCGGTGGCGTCCAGCTCCCGAAGGTGTCGATCAGGGTCATGGCAATGGAATAGGGCTCCTCGCCCGTGGAACAACCTGCCGACCAGATCCTTAGTGTGCGTCGATGCCGGCCATGCATATGGCCGGCATGCTCGGAGAGCACCGGAAAATGATGGGCCTCGCGAAAAAAGGAGGTGAGATTCGTGGTCAGCGAATTGACGAAGTGCTGCCACTCTTCCCCATCCACCTCCAGACGGTCCAGATAGGCGTCGAAGGAATTGAGGCCGGCCTGACGCAGACGACGCGCCACGCGGCTGTAGACCATATCCCGTTTACCCGGGTTGAGCGAAATACCGGCGTATTCATAAATCATGCGCCGGATGCGCTCGAAGTCTGCGTCCCTGAAGACGAATTCGCGGTCACGCATGGGCGTGACCGCGGGAGATGGTGGCCCGGTGCATCACATCGGGCCCGAGGACCTTGGTCATGGATGAGCGGCTCCGACGCTGATCAGAACTCTTCCCACTCATCGTCCGAGGACGCATGCGAGTCGGGTCGGCCACCCGGCTTCGCGGCCCCACCCGCCGCCTTGTTCTGCTGGGGTTTGCGGCTGGGCCCGGTGCTCCCCTTGCTGGCCGCTGGACGACTGGACTGCCCCTTACCCGCGGGCAGCGCCCGGCTGGGGGCCTGGGGAGCCGCCGGCAGCGCGCGACCCGCGGAGGCCACGGCACTCTCATCCACCCGGAATACGCTGACCGCGCGGGCCAGACCCTGAGCCTGTTCCTCCAGGGACTCGGCGGCAGCCGCTGCCTCCTCCACCAGCGAGGCATTCTGCTGGGTCACCTCGTCCATCTGGGTCACGGCGCTGTTGACCTGCTCGATACCCGTGCTCTGCTCGTCGGAGGCCGCCGCGATCTCGGCAATGAGATCGGTCACCCGCTTCACCTCGTTGACGATCTCTTCCATGGTCTGCCCGGCTGCAAGTACCTGCTTGCTGCCGGTCTCGATGGTCTCCGCATCCTCGGCAATCAAGGCCTTGATCTCCTTGGCAGCGGCCGCAGACCGCTGTGCCAGGTTGCGCACCTCGCCGGCCACCACGGCAAAACCCCGACCCTGTTCCCCGGCGCGAGCGGCTTCCACCGCTGCGTTCAGTGCCAGGATATTGGTCTGGAAGGCAATGCCGTCGATCACGGTGATAATCTCGCCGATCTTGTCGGCGCTGTCGGTGATGGCCTTCATGGAATCCATCGCCTCCCTGGCCATGTCTCCGCCACGGGAAGCCACATCCCGGGCATTGCTGGAGAGCTGATTGGCCTGGCGGGCGTTGTCGGCCGTCTGTTTCACCGTGGAGGTCAACTCTTCCATGCTGGAAGCGGTCTCCTCCAGGCTGGAGGCCTGCTCCTCGGTGCGCTGGGACAGATCGGTGTTACCCACGGAGATCTCCCGGGCCGCCGTATTGATGGCATCCACGGATTCCTTGATCTGGCCAATGAGTTCCTGCAGTCGAATGGCGGTGGCGTTGGTGTCTTCCTTCAACTGCCCGAAGGTTCCTTCATAATCACCCGTCACGCGCTGGGTCAAATCACCATCCGCAACGGCGTTGAGGACGCGCGCCACCTCACCCAGGCCGGTGGAGGTGCGTTCCACAAGATTATTGATGGCATCACCCAGACGCTTGAAGAAGCCTTCCAGTTCCTCGGTGGCGATGCGCTGGTTGAAATCCCCCTTCACTGCGCCTTCCACCAGGTGTGTCACCTCCCTCTCCACCTTGAGTTCCTCGGTGCGGTCGGCCCATTCGATGACCGTACCCAGGCGCGCGCCTTCATCGTCGAAGATGGGGTTGGCGATCAGCTGGTAGGTGCGACCACCGATGATGATTTCCGACTCATGGGTGGAACGCATGGCGTCCATGGATTGACGCAGATCGGCGGCCTGTCTCTGGAACAGATCCATGCTGCCACCGCGCACCCGATCCGGGTCGAAGTTGGGCATATCCTTGCGGATGTCATTGGCTCCCTTGCGGAACATGCCGATCACCGCGTCGTTGGCATAGATGATCTCGGCTTTAGGATCGGAAACCATGACGTTGGAGGACACACTGTCCAGGGCATAACGAATGCGCAGGTTCTCGGCGCTCACACGCTTGGTTTCGGCGATGTCCGCCTTGAGCTTGGCCTGCATGTCCGCCAGCCCCTTCAGGGCCTTGCCCACCTCGTCCTTGCGAGTCTGCTCGATTTCCTGATCATACTGGCCGGAACCAATGGCATCGAACTTCGCCACCAGGGCCCGCAGCGGTGGCACCATGCTGAAGAAGGTCAGCAACGCCAGGGCCATGGAGAGGGCAATGGCAATGAAGGAGAGCCAGAGTGTAATCCGTATCTCGCTGGCCGCAGCCTGAACATTGTGATTGGCATCGGCCGTGGCCCGGGACAGGTTACCCTCCACCAGTTCCACAAAGGTGGCCCCCATGGTATTGGAGATGGGAATCATGCGTTCCACGGTCTCGGCATACTCCAGCATGTAGGCATCGTACTGCAGGGGATCCTGGGCCCGGATCAGATTATCGATCAAGGCATCCAGTTCCACGTAGATGGCTCGCCAGGCCTGGTATTCACCGCTCAGCCGGTCATACAACCGCTGGCCTGCTTCAGTCAGGCGAGGTATTTCGGCAAACTGAGCCCAGTAGTGGTCAATGGCCTCCCAGGACTGTGCCCGCTCCTGCGCAATGTTCCGCAGCGCGGATTTATCCGTGTAGGCCTCCTCCTGCAGCATCACCTCCACGGTTTGGGCACGGATGGCCATGCGCTCGGTATTCATCTGACCGAGGGCTTCCAGGGAGGGGAGCCGATTGTCACGGACCTGCTGCGAATAATCGGACCACCCCGTAAACCCCTTGTAGGCCTCGAAGACCGCATAGGACAGGGAGAGCAGTAACACGCCGCCAAGCAGCGCAATCTTGACACCTGCCGACAGATTATTGAACCAACGCATGGCCTTGACTCCTTGCTGCTTCTTGAATGGGCCCGTGATTGAACCCGTGCCTCATGGGGATTCGTTCTGAATTCGGTCGACCAGCCCCATGTCACCACTGGTCATGAGTTTTTCGATGTCGACGACGATGACCATGCGTTCATCCAGCGTGGCGAGTCCGTCGATGTAGGCGGTATCCAGCACTGCGCCGAATTCCGGTGCGGGCCGGATCTGGTCCCCCTTGAGGGCCACCACATCCGAGACACCATCCACCACCATGCCGATCACCCGCCCTGAGATGTTGAGGATGATCACCACCGTGAACTGGTTGTACTCCACCTGCCCCAGTTGAAACTTCAGGCGCATATCAATGATGGGCACGATCACCCCGCGCATGTTGATCACACCCTTGATGTAATCCGGCGAGTTGGCGATCTTGGTCACTGCGTCGTAGCCGCGAATCTCCTGGACATTGAGGATGTCGATGCCGTATTCCTCATCGCCCAGGGTGAATGTGAGGTATTCCCGGCTGTCATCGCTGCTGATGACCGCCCGCTCCTTCAGATCTTCACTCATGCCAGATTCCCCTGTTCCGAAGTGCCTGTGCGTTTGGGCTGCATTTCCTGGTTCAAGTGCACCAGCTCATCCACGTCAAGGATCAGAGCCACACGCCCATCCCCCAGGATGGTGGCCCCTGAGACGCCACGCACCTTGCGATAATTGGTTTCCAGGCTCTTGATGACCACCTGCTGCTGAGCCATCAGTTCATCCACCACCAGGGCCATGCGGCCCTCATTGGTATCCACGATCACCACAATGGAGTCCTCAAGGCGCTGGCCGGCCTGCCCCATGTCAAACACGTCCTGGAGCATCACCAGAGGCAGGTATTCCCCGCTGGTATTGAGCACCTTGCCCTTGCCGGAGACTGTCTTGAACTGCTCCCGTTTGGGCTGGATGGATTCACGGATGGCCGTCAGGGGCAGGATGAAGGTCTCGTCGCCCAGGCGCACGGCCATCCCGTCCAGAATGGCCAGGGTCAGAGGCAGCCGGATGGTGATTCGTGTGCCCTGCCCCGGCGCGGAGTCGATCTCGATCCGGCCGTTCATTTGTTCAATGTTGCGGCGGACCACATCCATGCCCACACCCCGTCCGGAGATGTCGGTCACCTTATCCGCAGTGGAAAAGCCGGCCGCAAAGATCAGTTGAAACACTTCCTTGTCCGAGGGGTTATCGGACAAGGGAACACCCCGCTCGGCTGCCTTGGCCAGGAGCTTTTCCCGGTTCAGCCCGGCGCCATCGTCATTCACCTCGATGACGATGTTGCCGCCCTGGTGACTGGCGCGCAGGACAATCTCGCCGGTCTCGGGCTTGCTGGCTGCAAGACGTTTTTCCGGGGATTCAATGCCATGGTCAATGCTATTGCGCACCAGGTGGTTCAGGGGGTCTGCCAGGCGCTCGATGAGACCCTTATCCAACTCCGTCTCCTCACCCACCAGACGCAGGGTGACCTTCTTCTTCAGGTTGGCCGCGGTATCGCGCACCACCCGGGGAAAACGATTGAAAACAAAGCTGATCGGCATCATGCGGATGGACATGACGGACTGCTGCAGGTCCCGTGAGTTGCGTTCCAGATTGGACAGGCCGCTGAAGATCTTCTCGTGAGTGACAGGATCCAGTCGAGACGCAGACTCGGCCAGCATGGCATGGGTGATGACCAGTTCTCCCACCAGATTGATGAGCTGGTCCACCTTTTCGACACTGACACGAATGGACGAATCCCCACCGGGGCCGCGCTTGGGAGATTGGGCTTTGGCCGTTGCTTCCTTGTTGGGCGGGGGGCGGCCCGTGCCCCCCCCCTTTGTCGGTGCTTCGGGTGCTCCGGGGTGTCCATCATCTTCTGAGTGGATAGAGGTGGGATAGCCGGGTGAGGGATCGAACAGGCCGTAACCCTGGGCATCCTCCTCCCGGTCCTGGGCGGCCTGAGAAGCCACCTGCGCCATGCCCGGGCTGTTGCCGAAGAGTCCGTAGCTTCCCGTATCGCTGTCGTGGCAGGCCTCAGCGCCCGGGGCATCCTCAAAAAAACCATAGCTGCTATCGGACTGCTCGCCATGGTGATCCGATGGCGCCGACATGGGGGGGGGCGGTGAATCCGTAAAGAAACCGTATCCCGGATCCTCGGCCTCCTCGGGCTCGGGCGCGCCAGGGGCCTCATCGAAAAACCCAAAGGACTCATCACCGTCATCCGAGGCGGACAGCATACTTTTTGTTGCGCCATCCATGGGCATGATCTGCACCCCCTTGAGGTCGCAGATGAAATCAAAGATGTCCTGAATATCCGCCAGGCTGATGCCATGCCCGGCAAGATGCCAGGTCACCGGACGTCCGGTTGCCTCGGAATGTCGCTTCAGCGTGCCCAGTTCACCCAGGCTGTCGGCCAGGGCATCCAGATGAACATCCGCCTTGAACTCGGGCGCGTGGGGGTCAAAGGTAATCTGCCAGCTGGGCTCGACCGGCCGTTCCCGGGTGGGGGGTGGCTCGGGAGACGCTGGGGGGGCAGCGCTGGGCGATTGTTCACCGTGCGTGAGTCGCTCCAGCCAGGTGCAGACTCGGTCGATGCGCTCATCCTGGTATTCGTCGCCCTCACGATGGGCCTGCAACTGTGCCTTGAGAACATCGCCGGCTTCCAGAAAGGCATCCACCATCTCGGTGATGGGCTGAAGCTCCTGTTTACGAAGGCGGTCGAGCAAGGTTTCCAGGATATGGGTGACCCGGGCCATATCGTTGAAACCGAAGGTGCCGGCACCCCCCTTGATGGAATGGGCGGCACGGAAGATGGCATTGAGCATCTCCAGATCCGGCTGATCGACATCCAGTTCCAGGAGCAGGCTCTCCATATCCGCCAGATGTTCATCGGCCTCGTCGAAGAACACTTGATAGAACTGGGTCATGTCGATGGTCATTCCCGTCCTCCTTCAAGGAATGTCAGGGGTGTGATGATCAGCCGATCACCTTACGCACAACCTCGAGAAGCTTCTGGGGATCGAAAGGTTTCACCAGCCAACCCGTGGCTCCGGCAGAACGTCCCTGGGCCTTCATGGCTTCGCCGGATTCGGTGGTGAGCATCAGAATCGGCACACTCTTGTACTGCGGCAGCGCGCGCAGTTCCTTGATCAGGCTGAGGCCATCCAGCCGAGGCATGTTCTGATCAGTAAAAATCAGATTGAAATTGCCGGAACGGGCCTTGTCCAGACCGTCCTGCCCATCCACCGCCTCGGTGACAGTGTAACCGGCCCCCTTGAGCGTGAAGGACACCATCTGGCGAATCGACGCGGAATCGTCCACCGTAAGAATTGACTTGGCCATGTGGTACGTACTCCCCTTCCCTTAAGACTTGACCTTGAGCGGGCGGGTTATGGCGTGGTCTGCCCCCATACCCCCAATAAAAATGAGAAAAATCATTCACTCCCGGTATTGCGTCCATCTACTTGCATGCTACCTCAGGTGTCCGATATCGGGAACCGTTTTGTGACGGGTTTCTCTCTTGCAATGCAGCATTGAGTGCGGCCAATTTCCGCTCGAACACACGCCAACGCACCGTCCACTGTCTTAGCGGCCGGATGCGGCGAAAATGAAGGGAGAGCCAAACAATCGGGGGGCGGCGGCGCGGCCACTCACCCCCACCGGGCCTGACGCGCTCAGGCGATCTTGGCCGCTCGCTGATCTTCCCGGAACATGGCCTTGATGCCACGCAGGGCCTGGCGGGTACGGTGCTCGTTCTCGATCAGACCGAAGCGCACATGGGTGTCACCCTGACTGCCAAAACCGATGCCCGGCGAGACAGCCACCTTGGCATCACGCAGCAGTTTCTTGCAGAACTCCAGCGACCCCATCTCGCGGTAAGGTTCCGGAATGGGTGCCCAGACGAACATGGTGGCCTTGGGCTTTTCCACTTCCCAGCCCAGGGCATTCAACCCGTCGCAAAGCACATCCCGGCGGCTGAGATAGAGTTGGCGAATCTCCTCCACACAGTCTTGAGGGCCTTCCAGCGCGGCGATGGCCGCCACCTGAATGGGTGTGAAGGTGCCGTAGTCCAGGTAGGACTTGATGCGTCCCAGGGCCGCTACCAGCGTGGGATTGCCACACATGAAACCCACGCGCCAGCCCGGCATGTTATAGCTCTTGGAGAGGGTATAGAACTCCACCGCCAGATCCTTGGCCCCAGGCACCTGTAGAATGGAGGGGGCCTTGTAGCCATCAAAGACAATCTCTGCATAGGCCAGATCATGCACGACCCAGATCTTGTGCTCCCGGGCAATGGCCACCACTCTCTCAAAGAATTCCAGGTCGACACACTGGGTGGTGGGGTTGGCCGGGAAATTCAGGATCAACATCTTTGGTCGCGGCCAGGATTCCTGGATACCTCGCTCCAGTTCCGCGAAGAAATCCACATCCGGTGTCAGGGGCACATGACGGATATCGGCGCCAGCAATGACGCAACCGTAGGGATGAATGGGATAGGCCGGATTAGGCACCAGCACCGCGTCGCCAGGCCCCAGGGTGGCTAGAGCCAGATGGGCCAGGCCCTCCTTGGAGCCGATGGTCACGATGGATTCGGTCTCCGGATCCAGATCCACATCGTAATTGTCCTTGTACCAGTGACAGATGGCCCGCCGCAGACGTGGGATGCCCTTGGACACGGAATAGCGATGGGTGTCGCCTCGGCGGGCCACCTCCACGAGCTTTTCGACGATGTGAGGGGGCGTGGGCTGGTCTGGATTCCCCATACCGAAATCAATCACATCCTCGCCCCGGGCGCGGGCCTTGGCCTTCAGGTCGTTGACAATACCGAAGACATACGGCGGAAGACGCTTGATTCTGGGAAAGTCGTCGATCACGGGTGTTTCCAAGGGCTGGATGGTCGGAAAAAGGGAAACCAGAAACAATAAAGGGGCACCCGGGGGCTGTCAATCAGTACGCTCAGGGCCAGGTAGCACGGCTTGCCAGTGGCCCGGCCGGGTTGTACTTTTCATATCATGAAGATGACGCGTGAGTATGGCGAAGGCCAGAACATCATCACCGCCTATGGAGGCGGTGGTGTGCAGGTGAATCAGGTGGCTCATCACGAGAGCCTGGTGGTACTACCCGACCGGTTGATACCTCGCTGGCCGGTTGCCCGGGTGGAAGATCTGCAGCCCGAGGTCTTCGAGCCCGTGCTGGCCCTGCAGCCGGAGATCGTACTGCTGGGCACAGGCCCTGTCCTGCGCTGGCCACCTCGGGACGTGCTGTTTGCCCTGCGTGATCGAGGCGTCGGTCTGGAGGTGATGGATACATCAGCGGCATGTCGCACCTACAACATCATCATGGGCGAGGGGCGCCGGGTGGCAGCGGCGTTGTTGATCCCGAACTGAATGCTTCAGTTCTGCAGCAGCGTATCCTCCGAGAATCCTCGACTTTCCAGGATCTTCCGCAGCCTTTTCAGGGCATCCATCTGTATCTGCCGCACCCGCTCCCGGGTAACGCCCAGTTCAAAGCCCACCTGCTCCAGGGTGGAACGCTCAAAGCCGTGCAGACCGAAGCGGCGAACGATCACCTCTCGCTGCTTCTCGTCCAGTTCCATGAGCCAGTCATCCACGTACTGCACCACATCCTCGTCCTGGACGAGATCCGCGGGCTCGGGTGTCTGTTCGTCGGGAATCACATCCAGCAAGGGGCGGTCACCGTCCTTGCCAATGGGGAGATCCACGGAGGTCACGCGCTCTGAAAGGGCCAGCATCCGCTTGACGTCCTGCACCGGCTTGTCCAGGTGGCGGGCCACCTCCTCGGCTGTGGGCTCGTGGTCCAGTTCCTGGGCCAGCTTCCGGGCGGCGCGCAGGTAGACATTCAGTTCCTTGATCACGTGGATGGGCAGACGAATGGTGCGGGTCTGGTTCATGATGGCCCGCTCAATGGTCTGCCGGATCCACCAGGTGGCGTAGGTGGAAAAGCGAAAGCCGCGCTCGGGATCGAACTTCTCCACGGCCCGGATCAGACCCAGGTTGCCTTCCTCAATGAGATCCAGCAGCGCCAGTCCCCGATTCATGTAGCGACGGGCAATCTTGACGACAAGGCGCAGATTGCACTCGATCATCTTGCGTCGACCGGTTTCGTCTCCTTTCTGGGCCAGACGGGAGTAATACACCTCCTCCTCTGGTGTCAGCAAAGGAGAGAATTCGATCTCGCTGAGGTACAGTCGAGTGGCGTCCAGATCGGCTCTTGGCGGCTCTCCCGCGGCAAACACGACCTCGTCTTCCTCATTCTCCTCTTCCGCATCATTTTCGGTCGCCGCCCCTACCACCTCGTCCGAAAGTGCCGGCGTGCCATCGCTTTCCTCCGTGTCATCCAGTGACGCCTTCACCCGATCTCCGGATGCCGACAGTCCTTCCTCCTCAACCTTCTCCTCATCATCCTCGTACACGGGGCTCTTATCTCGCCTTCTCGGCATGTGACCTCCTGTGCGGGGCGGCTGCCCCTTAGGTTTTATCGGTCTGGCAAATAGCTTGATGGATCCACGGGCCTCCCGTCTTTTCGAATCTCGAAATGCAGCATGGGGCGATCGGTTCCGGTGTCACCCAGGAGCGCAATCTCCTGCCCCTGAGACACCTCATCCCCTTCATTTACAAGGATTTTCTCATTGTGCGCATAGGCACTGAGATAGGTATCATCATGCTTCACGATGATAAGCTTTCCATATCCGACAAGTCCACTTCCGCTATAGACCACTCGCCCCTTGGCCGCGGCCCGCACCGACTGGCCCGCCTGCCCGGCGATACCGATTCCCCGCTTGCCCGTACCGGAGGCCGGGAATGCACGTATGACCTCGCCATCGGTGGGCCAGCGCCAATCGATGGGGCCGCTGGAGGCAGCACTGCGCTGGGTGGGTGGCGCACTCGTGGGGGGCGGGGAGGGTCGAGCTTGAGGACGATCCCCGGAGGAAGCGGGCGGCCCCGTATCAGCCCGCTGTTCAACCGGGCGGGGCTGTGGTCTTGGTGGAGGTTCGTTGCGGGTCTCGCGGGGCGTTCCACCCCGCTGGGCCGGGGGCGCTTGCGCCACGACAGGTTGACGATCACCGGACGGAGGATTCATGCGCAAACGCTGCCCAGGATAGATGGTGTAGGGCTCGTCGATGTCGTTCCAGCGGGCCAGATCCTGCCATTCAAGGCCATACCGCCATGCGATGGCATACAGGGTCTCGTGATGGCGCACCGTATGCACACCTGAACGGAATCCCAATTCACCTGATCTCTGCAACGTGCCACAGGCGGCCAGCATCAGCAGGATGAACACCCAGGCTGCCACCGCTGCCATGCGCACTGTCTGTTTCTCACCCCTGTAACTGATAAATGATGACCGCCAAAACCAGCAGGACAACCGACGCCCAACCTATCCATTCGATATAGGGGCGCAGGCGCGGTTCCATCCGGGGCCCAAGCCAACCGAGGATGAGGGACACAGCAAAGAAGCGTGCCCCCCGACCCAGGAATGAAGCGACCACGAAGGGTAGCACCGCCATGGACATGGCTCCGGCGGTGATGGTGAAGAGCTTGTAGGGAATGGGTGAAAAACCAGCCACCAGGACCACCCAGACGCCCCACACGGAGAACCACTCCTGTGCCTGGATCAACTCATCCCCATAGCCGGCGCTGATGACCATCGGCTGCAGCAGTTCAAAGGCCAGATAGCCCAGCAGGTACCCGAGCAACCCGCCCAATACGGAAAATACCGTGGTCATCAGGGCCAGGCGCGGACCTCGATCGGGACGCGCGGCCACCATGGGGGCCAACATCACGTCGGGGGGTACGGGAAAAAAAGACGATTCCGCAAAGGACAAGGCCGCCAGGTAACGTGGTGCATGGCGATGCCGCGACCAGGTCATGACCCGATCATACAAGGGACCAAAAAGCCTCATGACACCTCCCCCGGCAACAGCGGCACGAAGCTCACCGGACCCAGGTCCTGTTTAACATAGGCCTCGGGGGTGCGAGTGATGCGCACCAGGGTCTGGGCACCACTTTCCTCACCCACCGGCGCCAGTAACTGCCCCCCCATATTCAGTTGCAGCAGCAAGGTCTCGGGGATCACCCGGGGCGCCGCAGTGAGCAGGATGGCATCATAGGGGGCATTTTCCGGCCAGCCATGATTGCCATCCACATGGCGCAGGCTGATATTCTGCAATCTCATGAGGCTGAGCACCTCACGGGCCTGGCGCTGCAGCGGGCGAATCCTCTCGAGACTGATCACCCGCTCCACCAGTTGCGCCAGCACAGCTGCCTGATACCCGGATCCCGTGCCAATCTCCAGCACCATGTGTGGCGTGGCTTCGGCCAGCAGGGCTTCTGTCATGCGCGCGACGATAAAGGGCTGGGAGATGGTCTGGCCAAAACCGATGGGCAGCGCGGTGTTTTCATAGGCACGATGCGCCAGGGCCTCATCCACGAACAGATGGCGGGGCGTGGCGCGTATGACCTCCAGCACACGGGGATCCTGGATGCCCAGTTCCCGAAGACGCCCGGCCAGGCGATCCCGGGCGCGCTGGGAGGTCATGCCGATTCCGGTCAGATCATGATTCAAGCCTCGCCCTCCGTGAGCCAGCGGCTGACGATGTCCATGGCCTCATAGCGGGTCAGGTCCACCTGAATCGGCGTCACCGAGACGTACCCGGAACGCACGGCATGAAAGTCGGTGCCCAGCCCGGCATCCTGTTCCGGGCCCGAGGGCCCCACCCAGTAAATGGGACGCCCTCGGGGATCGGTGGAGCGGGTCACCGGCTCCGCCTTGTGCCGATGCCCGAGTCGGGTGGCCTGGTAACCCAGTATTTCTTCCCGGGGCAGGTCGGGAACGTTGACATTGAGGATGGTGTCGGAAGGCAAGGGAATGGTCCGCAGTCGATCCAGTAGCTCCAGGACCACCTGAGCAGCCGAATCGTAATGCTTGCATTGCTGCTGACCTGCCAGAGAGACGGCAATGGCCGGGAGCCCCAGAAACCGCCCTTCCATGGCGGCAGCCACCGTGCCGGAATAGAGCACATCGTCACCCAGGTTGGCGCCGGCATTGATGCCGGAGATGACCATGTCCGGCTCTTCGGCCAGCAGTCCGGTCAGAGCCAGGTGCACGCAGTCCGTGGGTGTGCCGTCCACGCGCACATCGCCATTGTCCAGGGTAGTGGCTCGCAGCGGTCGAGACAGCGTGAGTGAGTTGCTGGCGCCGCTTCGATCCCGATCCGGCGCCACCACGGTCACCTGGCCTCGGCCTCGCAGGGTCTTGGCCAGTTGTTGCAGTCCCGGTGCATGGACACCATCGTCATTACTGAGCAGGATACGCATAGTGGGTCACTGTGATGTCAAGTGGCTAATATACTGGAAACCCCGTGTTAGACGCATGTCCCAACGGAGATCTGTCATGCCCCCCAACGACCTGCCGGAGGACGACGACATGGCCCTGTTCCGGGCCGCGGTCGGGCAGGTGCGGCCCGTGCGCAGCGACCGTCAGCCCTTGCAGCGCCGCCCTCCCCCACCGCGACCCCGCCAGGCCGAGGCAGACCGCCGTCGGGTGATCGAGGCCCTGGGGGAGGATCCCTTTGATGGCACCGATGTGCAACCCGGCGACGAACTGATCTACATGGCCGAAGGTCTGCAGCGCCAGGTGTTTCGGAAACTGCGCCGGGCACAGTATCGCATTGCCGATGAACTGGATCTGCATGGTCTGTTCACCCGAGAGGCTCATCAGGCGCTGGCGCTGTTCCTGGCCGAAGCCCGGGAACGGCGTCTGCGCTGCGTGAGAATCATCCATGGCAAGGGGTTACGATCCAGCAACCGGGGGCCCGTGCTCAAGAGTCGTGTAGCCCAATGGCTCAGACAGCGTTCCGAGGTCCTGGCCTACTGCTCGGCTCCACCCAGCCTGGGGGGAACCGGTGCTGTTCTTGTGCTGTTGCGGTTGAAGGACTGACGCCCATCCTAACTTTCATGTATTTCATTATTCCAGTGTGGATTTAATTGCGTAATCTCATGCTAGTATGGCAAGTATCCGTGCCGGGAAAACAGTGAAATCGTGGGGAGGGCTTCACATGAGACGAATGAAATTTCCCAGTCTGGCCTTGGTGACGGTGGCACTGATCCACACACCGGTTTGGGCCCAGAATGATAGCGAGGCCCGGTTGGAACAGGCCCGGGAGGCGGTTCAGCACTTCTCCGAGTCCTTGAAAACTGAACTCAAGACGGCCATTGAAGAAGGGGGGCCGGTACATGCCATCGACGTCTGTCACCAGCGCGCTCCCGAGATTGCCGAGGAAATCTCCACCCGCACCGGCATACAGACCGGTCGCACCAGCCTGCAGCTTCGCAATCCGGACAACGCACCCGACGATTGGGAGCGTGGCGTACTCAATGCCTTCGAGAAGCGCCTGGCTGAGGGTGAGGATCCCAAGACCATGGAGCATTACGAGGTTCGAGAGGAGAATGGAGACCGACAGATCCGCTACATGCGCGCCATCCCTGCCGGCGAGCTCTGCATGACCTGTCATGGCACTGAGGTGCGTTACGATGTGGAGCAGGCACTGTTGCGCAAATACCCCGATGATCAGGCAACGGGTTATTCAGAAGGACAAATTCGTGGAGCCTTCACCCTTGTTCAACCCATGTAACGACATCACCGGGACTGGCCCGGCACTATGAGCATACGAAACAAACCCAACGGGGGCCGGCCACCGGCCCCACTCATGGACAACGACTGCATGCGCTGCCCCGTGCGTGCGGAGAGCCTGTTCGGTGCGCTGCCGGATGACGTGGTCGAAAGACTCAATAATCCGTCCGAGCATCTGGTGATCCCTGCAGGCGAGGTGATCTACCAGGAAAACGCCGAGGCCCTGGCCTCCTATACCCTCAAGGATGGCGTGATCAAGCTCACCCGTACTGCCGTCAATGGCCGTGAGCAGATCCTGCGTCTGCTGACCCAGGGGGATATCATGGGGGTGGAGAGCCTGCTGGGACAGACCTACAACCATACCGCCACGACCCTCACACCCGTGCAGCTTTGTCGATTGCCGTTGAGCGTGCTCAAACGCCTGCAGACGGATCATCCCACCCTGAACAATGCCTTGCTGGCACGATGGGCGGCTGCCCTGCAGCAGGTGGAGACCCTGGCGGTCGAACTGGGCACCAAGAAGGCCAACGAGCGCCTGGCCACCTTTCTGCTGTACTGGGCTGACAAGAACGGCGGCCATGCTCAGGTACCCCTGCCACTTTCACGCACCGAAACAGGCGAACTGCTGGGCCTGACCGTGGAGACGGTGAGTCGCTTCTTTGCGGAGTGGAAGCGTCGCGGCTATGTATCCGAGAAGGCAGGGGTGCTGACACTGCATGACCGTGAGGCACTCAACCGGCTTGGTGGGGGGTATACCGCCACCAAGCTGACCGCACTCACGGGTTCGCCGCGGATCGGCTAAGCCGTATCGGCCACCGCGGCAATGACCGTGGTGGCATAGGCACCAGCAGGCAGTTCAAAGCGCAATTCCAGATCTGCCGCATCAAGCCACGACCAGGACAGCTCATTCACGCGGATGCGCAGGGCACGCCGCTCCTGGGACAAACCGGCGCCCTCGAGGCCACGTGCCAGTTCGATCAGGTCCGTGGCCTCCATGACCTGAGCCTCCAGTTGTGCTGCTGCGCCCTCTGTGATGGCATTCCCCTGCCCCCACAGCGGGCCGGTGGGATGGACCTCGAAGGCGGCCACCCGTGCCGCTACCGTGGGATCCTCCTCCCGATGGATAAAGAAGCTGCGCGAGCCATCCAGTTGCATGGCATCTCCGGGCAGTGCCTGATCCCAGTGATCTTCCTCCACCCGTCTGGCCAAAACCCGATTGAAGATTTCAGAGCGGGCCGCCGAGAGATACAGTCCCCTGAGTTTGCGGTCGCGCACACGGATTTCTTTGGCGAATAAGGCGCGGGCCTTATCCAGATTGCCACGGTCATGGCCAAAACGCTGTTCTCCGAAAAAGTTGGGCAGTCCCCGATGGGCAATGGAAGTCAGCCGCTCCTCCGCCACATGGCGATCTCCCTCACAATCGCGCAGACGAATATGAAAACGATTGCCGCGCAGATGTCCCGTCTGCAGTTTACGGCGGTGCCGCCGGGCGGCGAGGATTTCCACTTCCGGCGGCAGGTGATCAGACCACTGGGGGGCGTCGCACCCGGGCAGATGGACACTGAACCATTGGGTGGTCACGGCCTGGCGATCCTTCAGACCGGCATAACTCACAGCCCGCCGTGGCAAGCCGGCAGCACGAGCCAGCATGCCCGCCAACTGATCCGTATTGAGACCCGTCTTGCGTAATTGCAACCAGACATGTTCACCCTCCCCCTCTGGCGTGGTAATGGGCAGTTCATCCACCAGGAAATCCGCCGGCTGTGCACGCAGGCGTGCCGTGAGCAATGGGGTATTGAGATCGGTAAAGGCATTCATCGCTCTGTATCCTGGGCCGCGCCCACGGTACCGGGTCGCATGACTTGTCGGGGTTTGTTGGCCACCTGATCTCTCAGGTAGACCGGCATGGCCTGATCCGCCGGCACACTTGCGCCGGCGGCCCAATCCCGCACCGCCAGGCGCACCACCTCCGTGGCGCTGGGCAGGCAATCATTCCAGGGTGGCTCGGCTTCCATGTCCAGGCGCTGTGCCAATGCTTCCTGATAGGCGGACCAGCCTCGCCCGACAGGCACCCAGTGCCCTTCCGGAGGTTGAGGCACCGCCAGGGGTGGGCAGACGCCTTCAAGGCCAACGGGATTGGCCAGCCCCTGCACGTCGGCCTTGAAGGCCCCCCAGTACACCTCTCCCATGCGCGCATCCAGGGCCGCCAGCACCTGCCGGGCGCCTGCATCGATCCGTTGCTGGGCCAGTGCTGCCAGCGTGGAGATGGGCACCACCGGCAGATCGGCACCAAAGGCCACACCCTGAATGACACCCGTGGCCACCCGCACCCCGGTAAATGCCCCTGGACCTCGACCGAACGCCAGTGCGTCCAGTTGCCCCAGGGTAATGCCCGCGTCGGCCAGCACAGCTTCCATCATGGGCAGGATCAGCCTCGCGTGGGCCCGTGGCGCCTCCTGAAAACGCCGATGGATCCGACCATCCACCCACAGGGCGGCTGAACAGGCCTCGGTGGAGGTCTCGATGGCCAGCAGTTTGCACAACGTCGGGGGGGTCAATAGGAGCCTCGGTCAGGCAGGGTCTGAAGGGGCGCACCGGACTGAAGGAACTGGATCACCTCCCGTTCGTCGGCAGCCGGCTGCATGGGTGGCAGACTCTTGATGAAGGTCTTGCCATAACTCTTTGAACGAATGCGCGGATCACACAGTACGAGGACGCCATGATCGCTGATGTCCCGGATCAGTCGCCCGGCACCCTGTTTCAAGGTGATGACGGCCTGGGGCAGTTGCAGGTCGCGGAAAGGATTGCCTCCGCCCTGGCGTATTCGGGCAATGCGTGCCTCCAGCACCGGGTCACCGGGCGCCGCGAAGGGCAGACGATCAATGATCACGCAAGTGAGCGCAGTGCCACGCACATCCACTCCCTCCCAGAAACTATGAGAGCCCAGCAGCACGGCGTTACCCGCCCTGCGAAAACGCTCCAGCAACACATTGCGCGAGGCCTCACCCTGAACCAGCAACGGCCGGTCCAGCTGATCACGCAACCGTTGTGCCGCTTCGCGCAGCGCTTTCAGGCTGGTGAACAAGAGGAAGGTGCCGCCGGGATTGTCGCGGATCAGTGGCGCGGCCATGTCCACCAGGGCCCCGGTGAATCGGCCGTCATTGGGTTCGGGCAGACGCGGTGGCAGAAACAGTCGAGCATGGGCCTGATAGTCGAATGGGCTGTCCAGAAGCAGACTGTGTGGATCCTCCAGCCCCATGCGGTGGTTGAAATGATCGAATCCGCCGTCCACCGACAGGGTGGCAGAGGTGAATATCCAGGCACTTTGATAGGCACCGCGATGTTCGTTGAACAGGGCAGCCACATCCAGGGGCGTCACATGCAGACTGAAACTGCGGGTCCAGGCTTCATACCATTGCACGGCGTTGTCCTGGGGGCCGCGGAACAGCGATAGCCGCTCCAGTTGCTCACGGGCGCGACGGGCGCAGGACTCCAGGCCCTTGGCTCGCTCCGCCACGGCCTCCAGGCCATCGGCCAGCGAGGTCAGACGATTTTCCAGTGCATCCAGCCCCTGCTCCACCGCGGGTTTTGCGGACAGCGATACCCAGGGGCCCCGCCCCGAACCTTCTCCCAGTGCCAGACGAAAATCCTTGACCCCCTGGGTGAGGGTGTCGGCCCGATCCCGCAGTTCGCTCATCTCCGGGGCATTGTTGAGCAATTCGGCAATGCTGTCCCGGGCCAGATCCGTCAAGGCCCGTGCACTGAGAGTGACCCCGAAGAAGTTGCCGGCCACATCCGGCAACTGGTGGGCCTCGTCCAGCACGAAGGCATTGGCCGAGGGCAGCAACTCGCCAAAACCTTCGCCACGCAGCGCCAGATCCGCAAACAGCAGATGGTGATTAACCACCACCACTTCGGCTTCCTGCGCACGGCGCCGGGCCTGCACCACATGGCAGGCGTTGTATTCTGGGCAGTCCTGCCCCAGACAGTTGTCCACCGTGGAGGTGACTCGGGGCCAGATCTCCGCATCCTCCCCCAGGTCAGTGAGTTCGGCGATATCACCATGCTGTGTCTTTTCCGCCCAGGCCTGCACCCGGCGCAGAGGCTCCACCAGACGGGGCTCCAGCATGCGCCCCTCCGCCAGAGTCATATTGAGACGATGCGAGCAGAGATAATTGCTCCGACCCTTGAGCAGGGCCGTTCGCGGGGAGACCCCCAGGGCACGCGCCACCAGGGGCAAGTCCTTGTGATAGAGCTGATCCTGCAGATTGCGGGTGCCGGTGGAGATGATCACCTTGCCACCATTAAGCAGTGCAGGCACCAGGTAACCAAAGGTCTTACCCACACCGGTGCCTGCCTCCACCACCAGCGTGGCCTGGGCCTCCATGGCCTCGGCCACGGCCTGAGCCATGTCCTGCTGTGCCTGACGAGGGTGAAAATCCTGAAGCTCCCGGGCCAGGGGGCCATCGTCTCCCAGCATGTGTTTGCAGTCCTGGCTCAACCCAGTTCTCCCGGGGCCAGGGAGCGCGCCCGCTCTTCGGCATCTCGGGCACCAGCGGCATCTCCCATGCGCCGTCGTGCCTCGGCAATGATGCGCCAGTTGCGGGCCTGCAATTCCCGGTCCCCTCGAGCCAGGGCGTTGGACCGACCCGCCAGATTCACGGCCTGATTCGGTTGCCCCTGTTCCAGTCGTACAGCGGCCAGTCGTTGCCACAGACGGGCATCATCAGGAGCGATGCGCAGGGCCCGTTCCAGGGCGGCGGCCGCGCCATCAGCGTCGCCCGCCTGCATGCGATTGTCCGCATCCCTGGCCAGGGCCAGTACGGCCGGTGGCTGCCGTGTCGGGGCCGATTGCGCCTGGGGGGATTCCTGCCGGGCAATGGAGGGGGCCGGTACGCGGCTGGTCTCTGGTGTGGGTTCGGTCCGGGCTTCCGGCTCGGGTACCGGCTCCGGCGTGGGCACCTGAGCTCGGGTATGGGGTTCACTGGGTGTGGGCGCCGGCGGACGCATGTCGGGCATGCCGGCACAGCCGGTGGCCAGTATCACCAGGATCCCTAGCAGCAGAATTGACCGCAAAGGGCTCAAGGTCGTGGTCATGTGGAACACCTCATGGTTGGTCGATTCGGCATGGATCAGCCGGCGGATACCCGGCGCACCGAGAAAACGTTAGCCACTGCACCGATCTTGTCCAGCACCTTGCTCAGTTGCGTGGTGTCGGTGATCTCCAGGGTGAGATCCATGGTGACCGTGTTTTCGGCTGGATCGGTCTGGGTGGCCGCAGAGAGGACATTGATCCGCTCATTGGCCAGTACCTGAGTGATATCCCTGAGCAGCCCCTGACGGTCAAAGGCCTCAACGGTGACCTTGACCGGGTAGGCCTGGGTATCCTCGCCCCAGGTGACCTCCACCAGGCGCGGACGTTCTTCCTCCGACATGCGCAGGATGTGCACGCAGTCGCGGCGATGGATGGTGACCCCCTTGCCACGGGTGATGTAGCCGATCACCCGGTCTCCGGGTACCGGTCGGCAACAACCGGCCATCTGCGTCAACAGGTTGCCCACGCCCCTGATCCGGATGCCCTTATCGGTCGCCTTGTCCGCTGGTGGCGGATGCCGGTGACGGCGCCCCATCAGGGTCTCTTCCGGGGTGAGTTCGATGGGCACCTGCATGGCACCGGCCAATTGCGCGGGAGTGATCTCCCCAGCTCCGATGGCCACGAGCAACTCATCCCGGCCCGGTTGCTTGAAGCGGCGGATCAGTTCGTCCATGTCCGGGGCGTTCACACCCAGGCGCTGGGCCTCTCGCTCCAGAACAGCCCGACCCTCGGAGAGGTTCTTGTCGTGATCCTGCTGCCGGAACCAGCCGCGCGCCTTGGCCCGAGCCCGAGCCGTGCGCAGAAACCCCATATTGGGGTTGATCCAATCCCGACTGGGGCCACCGGACTGGCTGGTAAGAACCTCCACGCGCTCGCCGGAACGTAATTCGTAGGTCAGCGGCACGATACGCCCATTCACCTTGGCGCCCCGGCAGTGGTGCCCCACCTCGGTGTGGATGGTGTAGGCGAAATCCAGGGGTGTGGCTCCTTTGGGCAGGTCGATCACGTCGCCATTGGGCGTGAGCACAAAGACCCGGTCATGAAACAACTCGTAGTGGAAATTATCCAGAAGTTCCCGATCGTTATCCTGGTTTTCCAGAAGTCGTCTAAGGGATGTAATGGCCCGGGACAGGGCCTGATCCTCACGTCCGCCTTCCTTGTAGCGCCAGTGTGCTGCCACCCCCAGTTCGGCAAACTCGTCCATACCCTGGGTCCGGATCTGCACCTCCACCACCTTGCCCTCCGGCCCCAGGACCGCCGTATGTAGGGACTGATAGCCATTGTCCTTGGGATTGGCAATATAGTCGTCGAACTCCTTGGGGATATGGGGCCAGGTGCTGTGCACCACCCCCAGCACCGCGTAGCAGGTGGACAGACGGTCCACAATCACCCGGACGGCCCTGAGGTCGTAAAGATCCTCGAATTCCAGATTTTTGCGCTGCATCTTTTTCCAGATGCTGTAGATATGCTTGGGGCGGCCACGCACATCGGCCTCAACCCGCTCCTGCCGCAATGCCTCTCTCAGGTGATCTGTGAAATCAATGATGTAATGCTCTCTTTCTGTGCGACTTTCTTCCAGGAGCTTCGCGATCCGACGGTATTCCTTGGGCTCCAGGATCCGCAGAGACAGATCCTCCATCTCCCACTTGAGTTGGGCCACCCCCAGGCGGTTGGCCAGGGGAGCGAAGATCTCCAGCGTCTCGCGAGCGATGGCCCGGGCCAGGTCATCCGGCTCGGCGGCCAGCAGGCGCAGATGCTGAAGGCGATAGGCCAGCTTGATGAGCACCGCACGCACATCGTCCACCATGGCCAACAGCATGCGCCGGAGCCGTTCGGCCTGTTCCGGTGTGCTCTCCACCTGGGTGGCGGAACGTTTGAAGGTGGTGAGCAGTTGCACGTTGCGCACCAGGCAGGCCACCGTATCGCCAAAGTGCTCGCGGATATCCTCGTCCTGAAGGGAGCCATCCAGATCTCCATCCAGCAACAGGGCAGCAATCAGGGTGTCGTTATCCACCCCCAGTACGCGCAGATTTTCGGCCACATCCAGACAGTGTGGCTGCGAGCCGACTCGCTGATGATCTCGCAGGGCTTCCGCGATGGCTTCGCCGAGGCGAGCCTCGGGGGCCACGCCATCCGTGGGCGCAAATCTCGCCAGCAGTGCCTCATGGGGCTGCTGAGCGAGCGGAGTCTTGTCGTATTGGGTATGACGCATGGGCGCAGAGTATATCCGGCATTGGGTGCGGCGGGCGATGTTGCCCGCTCACCCCACCTGACGCAGCGTCAGCAACGGAGGCTGCCGCAGGACAGAGCGGGCACCCAGCCAGCCGGCCAGCCCCACGCCAAGGGCACCTCCCCCCACGCCCGCCAACCACAGAATGGGGTTGACTGCGTAGGGTAGATCGAAGATCTCCCGGGCCAGCACCATACCCACGGCACTGGCCCCCGCGCTGGCCAGCAGTCCGGCCAGGGCTCCCATCACCATGAATTCTGCCAGCAGCCCCGCCAGCACCTGCTTACGGCTGGCCCCCAGGGTGCGCAGTATGGCGCTTTCCCGTCGGCGCAGGTCACGGGTGGCATGGATGGCGGCAAACAATACCGTCACCCCAGCAGCCAAAGTGAATAAAAAGACGTATTCCACTGCCAGGCTGGCCCGGTCGATGATGTCCCTCACCTGCTGCATCAAGGCCCTCACGTCCAGCACGGTGACGCTGGGGAACTGCCGCACGGCCTCGGTCAGCATGCGCTGCCCTGCTTCATCCATATGGAAACTGGTGATATAGGTGGCCGGAAAATCCTCCAGTACCCCCGGCGAGGACAGCACGAAGAAGTTCACGTTGAAGGAATCCCATTCCACGCTGCGCAGGTTGGTCACGGGGGCCTGAACCGGTTCACCCGCGATACGAAACTCCAGGGTGTCTCCCAGTTCAATCCCCAGGGTTTCGGCCAGGCCTTCTTCCACCGAGAAGCCCGGTTCCGGATCCTGGGCATTCCACCACTGCCCCGCCACCACGCGGTTGCCGGGTTGAAGATCCCTGGCGAAGGAGAGATTGAATTCCCGTGTCACCAGACGCTCGGCCCGGGGATTGGTGTAGTCTTCCGGGCGAACCGGCGCATCATTCATGGCCGAGAGCCGCCCCCGGATCATGGGATAGTACACCGGCCTTTCCATGTCATGGCGCTCAAACAGGGCCTGAAGGGGCTCCACCTGGTCTGGCTGAACGTTGATCATGAAGTGATTGGGCGCCCCTTCGGGCAAGCTGCCTTCCCATTCCGAGAGCAGGTCCACCCTCACCAGGGCCAGCAGCAGCAAGGCCATGATGCCCAGACCAAAGGCAGACAGTTGCACGGCACTCAAGGCGCCGCGCCGGGAGAGATTGGCCAGGCCAAAGCGCAAAGCCACCCCACCCCGGCTGCGCAGGGGGGTGAGGGCCTTGACCAGGAGTAACGCCGCCACCCACAGCACAGCGACAGTGATGGCCGCGCCACCGAGCACAAAACCGGCCAGACGCACATCACCGGCCTGCCACAGCAGCAGCACGCCCAGCGTGAGCATGGCCAGCCCCAGGACCAGCCACATGGCGGGCGGCGGGGCACCCAGGTCCCGACGCAGGACCCGCAGCGGCGGCACCTGGCCAATGCGCAGCAGGGCCGGCAGGCCAAAACCCAGGGCCGTAATCAATCCGACCCCCATACCCGTGAATATCGGCCACAGGGAGGGCAGGGGCAATTCCGTGGCAAACCAGCCCGACAGCAGCCAGGCCAGTATGCCCTGCGCCCCGAACCCCAACAGCAGACCGATGGCGCTGGCCAGTAAGGCCAGCCAGAGCAAACGCAACGTAAACACCTGCAGGACAAACCGTCGTGAGGCCCCCAGACAACGCATCACGGCGCTGGTGTCCGATTGCCGATCGCTGTAGTGACGTGCTGCCACCGCCACCGCCCCGCCGGCCAGCAGCACGGCCACCAGGGCGGCCAGGCTCAGGAACTGCTCGCCCCGGGCGATGGCATTTCGCAAAGCGGGTTGGGCATCGGCCACGCTCTCCAGGCGTTGATTGTCCCCCAACCGCGGCTCAACCCAGTCCCGATAGCGGTTGATGACGGGCTCATCCCCGGCCACCAGGAAACGATGATTGACCCGGCTGCCGGGCACGATCAGCCCGGTGGCTTCCAGGTCCTCCACATTGAGCAACAGCCGGGGTGCCAACTGGAACAGATCTCCGCCCCGATCCGGCTCGTAAGTCAGCACCCGGGTGATGTTGAGGGAAATCTCGCCCACGTCCAGGCTGTCCCCCACGGACAGATTCAGTAACTGCAGCAAGCGTGCCTCTACCCAGGCCTCGCCGGAGTCGGGCACGGACTGGGTCTCTTGCTCCTCGCCAAAGAGCGTGGTGCTCACACGGGCCGTGCCCCGCAGGGGCCATCGATCGCTCACGGCCTTGAGTTCGGCCAGTTCCGAATCCTCGTCAGACACCACCACGGTGGGGAAGCTCACATAGCGGGCGGTATCCAGGCCCCGCTCCTGAGCTTCCCGGCCGAATTCACCCGGTATGGGCTGGGACGAGGTGATGCTCAGATCCGCCCCCAGTAGTTCAGTGGCCTGCAAGGACATGGCTCGTTGCACCCGGTCGGTGAAAAAGCTCACCGAGGTAACGGCTGCCACGGCGATCACCAGGGCCAGCGCCAGAATGCGCAATTCCCCGGCCCGCCATTCCCGCCCCAGGGAGATCCAGGAGTAACGCAGCGCCTGATTCATGCGGCCCCCAGGACGCCGTCGGTGATGCGATAGCGTCGTTCGCAGCGGCTGGCCAGATCCGGGTCGTGAGTCACCAGCACCAGGGCCGTGCCGTAAGCGGACTTCAGGTTGAACAGCAACTGGATGATCTGCTCGCCGGTCTGCTGATCCAGATTGCCCGTGGGCTCATCGGCAAACAGCACCTGGGGATGGGCGGCGAAGGCCCGGGCGATGGCCACCCGCTGCTGTTCGCCCCCGGAGAGTTGGCTGGGGTAATGGTCCAGGCGGTGACCCAGGCCCACCTGCTCCAGGGCTTCCCGGGCCCCGGCACGGGCGTCGCCATCGTGACCAGAGAGCTCCAGCGTGAGCATCACATTCTCCAGGGCCGTCAGGGCCGGCAGCAGCTGGAAAGACTGGAACACAAAACCGACCCGGCCGGCACGCAACCCGGCGCGTGCATCTTCGCTCAAAACGCCCAGATCCTGGTCCAGCAAGCGAACTTCCCCCCCACTGGGGAGATCCAACCCCGCAAGCAGACCCAGCAGGGTCGACTTGCCCGAGCCGGAGGCACCCAGGATGGCCACGGCCTCAGCGGGCGCCACGTGAAGATCCACACCCTTTAGAATGGATAAACGTCCAGCCGGACCCATAACAGATTTGACGACACCACTCGCGGAGACCACCGGGGCGGGAGAGTGAGAGACCATGAGACCAAGACTCCTTCTGATTATGTTGCTGTTCCTGACGCCGGCTGCGGCCAGCGTGGCGGATGAACGCCCCACCCTGCTGGTGATGGGCGACAGTCTGAGCGCCGCCTACGGCATGCCCACGGAACAGGGCTGGGTCGCCCTGCTGGAATCCCGCCTGGATGCGCAAGGCCGGGATTTTCAGGTGCTCAATGCCAGCATCAGCGGCGAGACCACTCGCGGCGGCCTGACCCGTCTGCCGCGGCTTCTGGAGCGACACGAGCCCGACTGGGTGGTGCTGAGCCTGGGCGGCAACGACGGCTTGCGGCGCATCCCGCTGGAGGAGATGTCCCGCAATCTGCGCGAGATGATTGATCTCAGCCACGATGCCGGGGCCCGGGTCTTGCTGGTGGGCATCCAGATTCCGCCCAATTTGGGCAGACATTTCACTGAGAGGTTCCACCAGATCTATCATGATCTGGCAGCGAATCATGACCTCCCCCTGGTGCCCTTCCTGCTGGAAGGCGTGGTGCTTGAGGAGGGCATGATGCAGTCCGACGGCATCCACCCCACCGCCAAGGCCCAACCGGTGATGCTGGATACCGTCTGGGAGGTGCTGGGGCCGGAACTGGACGGCTGATCAGCGCTCCACTTTTTCCAGTACCTGGGTGATCAGGTCGCCGCGGCGATAGTACGGCGGGGGATTTTGCATGTCTTCAAGGGCCGCATCCCTCTCCCGGGCCGTCTCATACCAGCGGAAATGCTCCCAGCCCTCTCCCAGCAGATGAGATGCCGACATGCTGTCACCCTGGGGCAAGGTAATGCGAATGCCAAATCGCTTCACGAAGCACGCTCCTCGAGGTTGATGGATCCATCTAGCAGCCTTTCCGGCAACTCACCGACGTGGGGCATTTCCAGGTCTGGCCGAGGGCCGCCCGGCCACTTCACCCCGTGGGTGTTCACCCAGGCCGTGTGCATGCCCACTCGTGCCGCGCCCCGCACATCCCGCTCAGGATCATCCCCCACATGCAGGGCTTCGTGAGCGGCCACGGCGGCCTCATCCAGGGCCGCCGTGAAGATCTCGGGCGATGGCTTGGCATGGCCGGCGCTGGCGGCAGTGACCACGAAATCAAAATACTGGCCAATGCCGATGTGATGCACATCCGCGTTGCCGTTGGTAATGGCACCGATGGTGTAATGGTGGCGCAGCCTGTCCAGGGTTTCCAGGACATCATCATAGAGCGATACCTGGTTCCTGGCCTCCCAGAAGACCTGAAAAGCGGGTTCCACCAGGGCCTCATCGCAGCCGTATTCAACCGCCAGGGCCGCCAGCCACTGCTTGCGCAATCCAGTGAGATCATGATGCAGATGCGCACGGGGACGAAACCATCGCTGGCGGTGTTGGATCATGGCCTCCAGATTCATGCGGCGGGTGATACTCGGATAATGGAGGCTCAGCCAATCATGGAAGGTGCGTTCGGCATTCTGGATCACCGGGGCGCAGGCCCACAGGGTGTCATCCAGGTCAAAGGTGATGCAGCGCAGGTTCATGGCACCTCAGTTTACACGGAATCGCTCCATGGCATGACTCAGATCGGCCGCCAACCGTGAGAGTTCCTGGGCAGCACTGGCGATCTCGCCCGAGCCATTGGACACATCGTGCCCCACCTCGCTGATACGTACCACATTGCGGTTGATATCCTCGGCCACAGTGCTTTGCTCCTCGGCGGCGCTGGCAATCTGAGTGCTCATATCGCTAATCGTGCCAACCGCGCTGACAATGGAGGCCATGGAGCGATCCGCCATGGCGGCACCGTTCGAGGTCTCTTCCGCTCGCTTGAGACCTGACTGCATCACGGCCACGGCATTGCGCGTGCCGCCCTGGAGTGCCTTGATCATCTCCTCGATCTCATGGGTGGATTTTTGGGTGCGGCTGGCCAGGGTGCGCACCTCATCGGCCACCACCGCAAATCCCCGGCCCTGCTCCCCCGCCCGGGCCGCCTCGATGGCGGCATTCAGGGCCAGCAGGTTGGTCTGCTCGGCCACGCCCTGGATCACATCCAGCACGGCGCCAATCTTTTCGCTGTCGGCCTCCAACTGCTTGATGACCTCGGCCGCCCGCCGGATTTCATCGGCAAGTTCCTTGATGGCCTCGATCGCCTGCGCGGAGACCTGCTGGGCTTCACCGGCCTCCTGATTCACCTGCTGGGCCGCCTGTGAGGCATCGGCCGCGTTGCGGGCCACCTCCACCACTGTTGTGGTCATCTCGTTCATGGCCGTGGCCACCTGTTCGGTCTGGTTCTGTTGCTGATCGACGCGCTGACGGGTCTCACCCGTCACCGCTGTCAACTCCTCGGCAGCTGACGCCACCTGAGTCGTGGCGCCGGTCACCTGGCCGATGATCCCCCGAACACTCTCCACCATCTGATTGAATCCCCTGGCGACCCGGGTCAGTTCATCCTGTCCGGACTCGGTGACGCTGACCGTGAGATTGCCCTTGGCCATCTCACGACTTGCCTGGTCCAGTTCATCCACCGCACCGGTAATGCGCCGGATGACCATGACGGCCACCGCCGAAGAAATGGCCATCACCAGCAGCAAGCCCGCGATCATGCCATTGCGGGTGTTCTGGTACTGGCTCAGAGCACTCTGGTAGATGTCTTCTGAAACGTTCATCTGCAGGTCCATCAACTGCGCAAGGGTGGCGTTGACAGCCTCAGCCCGGGGGGTCACCTGTTCTCGCAAGAGACTTTCCGCGCGCTCCAGATGAAAGTGGCTCAAGGCCTCCGCCGCGGGTCCCATGGCCTGTTCCTCGAGCCCCTTCATCTGCTCGGCCAGGCGATCCGCCAATTCCTGTTCTCTGGGAGTGAGGTAAGTGTCAAGATAAGCCTGCCAGACCCGGCTCCTCTGCTGATCGTTGGCCTGGATGGCCTCGTTGGCGGCCTCGATATTGTCCAGATTGGGATTATGCAGGGCTATCAGCAGCTGCGCGCGATCATCCGCCAGGGTGTCACCGATCCGGCTCAACTGATCCATGGGGATCACCCGATCCTGGTAGATGGTGCTCAACTGGGCGTGATTCTGGTACATGCCTCCCAGTCCCACTGCAGCCAGGACGACCATGAACACCAGAGCCAGCCCGGTCATCGCCAGCAATTTGATTCGGATGGTCAAAAGCGAGCCCATCTGGACTTCCTCCCTCTGGAGCACCGTTCCTTTCGATCGGTCTCCTGCAAACTGACTTTGGACGGGTTACCCAGTGCCTTGGCACAGGTCGGCGGGGCAAGGCTGCCATGGACACATGAGCCTTGCATGGTTTTATAGCGTCTGTTCGATAGAATGCTTGAATGCCCCGACGTGGGGTCAACTGCTACACTCAGTCGCTCTACAGACGAGACATCGGAGGTACGATTCATGAAAACCATCACCAAAATGCTGATCGCCGGCCTGGCCCTCACCCTGACCACCGGCGCGGTTTCGGCCGCAGATCCCGAGGACGCCATCGACTATCGCAAGGGCGTTTTCCAGGTATTCAAGTGGAATATGGGGCCGCTGGGCGCCATGGCTCAGGGAGACATCCCGTTTGACCGGGAAATGGCTGGCCAGCGCGCCGAGCAGCTGGACCGGGTGGCTGACCTGCCCTGGCAGGGATTCATTGAAGGTTCCGACATGGGCGATACCGACGCCATGCCGGAAGTGTGGATGAATCGGGAGGCCTTCGATGAGGCTGCCTCCGAATTCGAACAAGCCACCGCCCGACTGGCGCAGCTGATCACCGAAGAAGCCAGCGAGCGGGACATCCGTCGTCAGATCGGCGCCGTGGGCCAGAGCTGCAAGGCCTGCCACGACGATTTCCGCGAATGAGGGGTTGATATATCCCCTCATCCCCAGCCCTTCTCCCCAAAGGGGAGAAGGGTGCCTCGGTGAATGGCCCCCTCTCCCCTCTAGGGAGAGGGGTTAGGGCAAAAAGGTCACCGCCCCCCACACGCCCGCTGCCGACACGCCCAGCACCACCAACGCCCACCATAAGCTGGCAAAACGAAAGCCCGACGCCTCGCCGGCGGCCACCCACTTGCGCCCGGTGATCATGGGTCCGACAAGATTGTCGCGTTTGATCAGCCAGTACAGAAACACCGCCAACACGTGGATGCCAATCACAATCAGCAGCAGATCAAAATTGGCCTTGTGCAGGCTGGTCAGGGCATCACTGGTGGATGAGGACACCCTGCGTGCCAAAGGCCCCCGAGTGAAGATCTGATCGTTGGCGAACAAACCACTGAGCCCCTGAAACAGCAGCAAACCCAGCATCAACATCACTGACCACCCACCCAGCGGGTTATGTCCGGTATGGGTCGGGGATTTGCCACTCAACAGGTCACGCAGATAGCGGAAGACGCTCACCGGACCTGCCAGAAAGTGGCTGAATCGGGATGACCGTGTACCCATGACCCCCCAGATGATGCGAAACAGCAGCAAGGCCAGCAGGGTGTAGCCCAACCACATGTGCCAGTTCAGGGTCATGACATCCTGGCTCGTGTACCACAGACCAATCAGTAACGGCACCAATAACCAGTGAAAGATGCGTGTCGGCAGATCCCAGACCGGGATACGTTTTCGGGAAACATCCGGATATTCATGATCCTGCATGGACTTACCTCGACAATTGATCCAGTATCTTCCGCTCAATAAGCGGTCATCTCCACAAAACCGCGTCCGGCGGGTTGGCCTGCCTCGAAGACATCCACCGCCCCCTCCCAGTAACGCACTGTCAGATCCATTTCCTGATCCTCGCGCACCGCACGGATTTCCAGATCCCGATCCTGTTCCGGCAGGCGCAAATGCCAGGCCACGGGATAGGTGCCCCCTTGGGGACTGGTCCAGGTCTGCTTGACCTTCAGTTCAAAGGCATCCTGCGGGATCACCTGATGCCGGCTGTCCGGTTCCACCCACAGACCCTTGCTCAAGGGGTCCACACCACCGTCCTCCAGACGCAGTTCGTAGACCATCACATCATGCCCGTCATCCAGTTGCAGGGAGAACCAATCCCAGCCTACCTGGTTTTCGCCAAGCACACTGGTGCTCCATTCCCGGTCCATCCATGACAGACCAGTCACCGGGTAATCCTGCTCCCCGAGGCGGAGGGTTCCCTCGGTCTTCAGTCGGGTCATGGAAAAATAATACGAGGCATTGCCCGGTTCAGGCGATTTCTGACTCAGCCCGCGGTCCCCCTGGAAGACCTTATCCTTCAGAGGGGTCAGGCGCAGATCCAGGGCAAGATCCCCCTCCGCAGCCAACAGCCGCCAGGGGAAGTCGTTGCCTGATTCGGCCTTGAGTTCCCAGTCATCCAGCCAGACGCGGAACGGGTCCAGCTCCGCCCCGGCCAATCCGGCGCCCCCACGAGAAAAACGTTCCAGGGCCTGATGCCGGTCACCGGCCACGTCGGTCACTGCCAGATGTGCCATCCAGCCCTGATTCGTGGCCCAGGTGGACTCCGATTCCGGCGGTGTGGGGGACAACGCAAACCGGAAGAAGGTCATCTGGAATCCGAAACGTCGACCCTCGGGGTCATCCAGATTCCCGGTCACATACCACCACTCATTACGATACGCCGGGTGGGCCGCATGATCCTCGGGGAATTGAAAATCCCGGGGTGCCAGCGCCCGGGCATAGCCCTCCATGTCATCGCCCCCCAAGGCTTGGGAGACGGCCAGGGCATCGTCACCCTCTTCCGGCCCTTGTTCACCACACCCGGCCAGCAACAGGACCGCTGACAGGGCCAAAGCCCCTCCAGACCACCATCGAATCATGCTCATTCCTCCCTCAGATGTTCCGCCGGCTGGGCCCGTGCCATGCGTAATCCCGGATAGACCCCGGCCAACAGAGCCGCCAGCAGGGCCAGCCACACCCCTTCCATCAGCACCCGCAGTGAGACCTGATGCTGCATGCTCCAGCCAAACGAGCGCAGGTTGATCACCTCGATCAGCATGTGCGACATGATCAGCCCCAGGGGTATGGCCAGGATCCCCGCCGCCAACCCCAGCAGGCCGCTTTGCAAGGTCACCATGCCCCCCAGTTCACGGGGAGTGACGCCCGTTGCCCGCAGCACGGCATTCTCCTTGGAGCGCTCCATCTGCAGGGCCATCAGGGCGCTGAGGATGCCGATGAAGGCCACGCCCACCGTGAGCAGTCGCAGTATGTGGGTGATGGCAAAGGTGCGGTCGAAGATATCCATGGATAGCTCGCGAATCTCACCGCTGGAGGTCACCAATACCGGACTCCCCAGGTCGGACACTGCGGCACGTATCGATCCAAGGGCGGTATCCAGGGGGACGCCATCCCGCAAATGGATACCCAGCGAGGCCACACCCGGGTCGTCCCAGTAACGGTCATACAGCGCCCGATGCACTGTGACCAGACCACGGTCCGAACCGTATTCCTGCACCACGCCGACGATGGTGAACGCCCGCAGGCCTCGATCCGTGCGCAGGGTCAGGGTGTCATGCAGTCCCAGGGACAAGCGCCAGGCCAGGGGCTCGGAAATCAGTACGGCGTCGCGGTTTTCCAAGGATCGCCAGGCAGATGATCCGTCACCGGCCCGATAGCGGTAACTCTCGGGGGTGCGCGGTGCCGGGTCCACCGCCATCATTTCCAGGGTGCCCTGGGGCGAATGCACGTGAACCCGCCGAGCGGTGCTCACGGTCTCTACGGTCTCCAGGGCCTCCAACCGAGCCCGGGCCGCCTCCGGCAAGACCGGATTGATGCCGACGCCGGAGCGTCCTGGAGCACTCACATAGACATCACTCTGCAGGGTCTGACCAAGCCATGCGTCCACCGTGGTGCGAAAGCTTTCCACCATCACCCCCACACCGATGGTGGCCGAAACCGCCAGGGCCAGCGCAGCCGTGGCAGGCCCCGCCCGGCTCATCCCTGCGCTCACGCCGCGAGCCGATAGTCGCCCCATGGCGCCAAAGGCCGACGCCAGGGGGCTGGCCAGGCCCCGGGCCAGGATCAGTAAGGCCGGTGGGATCAACAGGGCATAGCCCAGAATCAGCAGGAACAGGGCTGCAAATCCCAGCAACAGGCTTTGACCGGGCCATTGCAGCAGGAGCCAACTCAGCCCCATCAGGATCAGGCCGACACCGATCAGCCAGGGCATCAGACGCCCCACGCCCCGCTCCAGCGTGGAGCGACGCAGAGCATCCCGGGGCGAGATCCGGGCGGCCTCCCAGGCGGGCCCCAGGGCCGCTGCCAGCGTCGCGGCGATCCCCAGCAGCAGGCCCTTGAGCACTCCCCAGACAGTCAGATGCAACTCCGTTACCGTGAGCACGAAATACATGTCCGAGACCGTGCGCGTGACCATCTGCAGCAGGAATTGCCCGATCAGGGTACCGGCCAGCAGCCCCAGGATCGCGCCAGTCAGGCCCACCATCAGTGCCTCAGTCATGACCAGACGAAACAACTCGGCACCGGTCATACCCTGCATGCGCAGGGTGGCCAGCAGGCGACGACGCCTCAGCACCGAGAAAATCATGGTGTTGTAGATGAGAAAGGCCCCTACCAGCAGGGCCAACAAACTCATGGCGGTGAGATTGATGTGGAAGGCCCGTGACAGCTGCAACGTGGCCTCGTTGCGGCTTTGGGTCGCCATCACCTCGGCCCCCTCGGGTAGCAGGGCCCGCAGGCGCTCCAGGGTATCGTGATCGGGCAGAATGAGATCGATACGGTCCAGGCGCCCCAGCCGCTGCAACAAGACCTGAGCATGGGCAATGTCCGCCAGCATGACACCGTCCAGGCCCGGTTCATCGGTCTCCAATACTGAACGAAGAGTGACTGTTTCCTCCCGTCCCCGAATGGTTATGGTAAAGCGGTCTCCCGGCTCCAGATCCAGTCGTGCGGCGGTTCGGGAGCTCAGCATCACGGCATCGGCATCCGTTATCAGGGCGCTCACGCCCTCCCCGCGGGCACCGTTGGCGTAGTCACGAAAAGGGGCCTCCGCAAAGGGCTCCAGACCCAGCAGGGTGAAGGTTTCGCCGCGGGCCTGGACGTGGCCCTCCACCACCGGAGCGCTCTCCCGGAAGCCCTGTCGGCGCAGCTGGGCATAGAGGCTCTCATCCAGTCCCACCGGTCCACCCAGCACCTGGTGAGTGGCCCGGCCAGTCACGGCTTCCAAAGACAGTTCGAAGGCCCGGGAAGCACTGGAGTTGGCGATATCCACAGCCACCACGATGGCCACACCCAAGGCGACACCCAGGATCGAAAACAGGATATTCCAGGGCCGTTTGCGGTGGTCCCGGATCAACGCTTTAGCCAGCAGCGTCATGGCGTGTTATCCGAGGGGGTGATACGACCTTCGTCCAGGGTCCACACTCGGCTGGCGATGGCGGCCACCTCCTGGCTATGGGTCACCATCACCAGCGTACGGCCCTGATCCCTGACCAGATCCCTTAGCAGCGCGATGATCCGCGCACCGGTCTCCGCATCCAGATTGCCGGTGGGTTCGTCCGCCAGCAACAGGGCCGGCTCGTGGGCGATGGCTCGTACCATGGCAACGCGCTGCTGTTCGCCTCCGGAGAGTTCGTCGGGGAAGGCCTGGGAACGGTTGGCCAGATCCACCAGGTTCAGCAGGTGGTCCACCCGCTCGCCGCGCTCACGGCTGCCAACGCCATTAAGCTCCATGGGCAGGGCCACGTTCTCGGCCACGGTCAAGGTCGGGATGAGATTGAAGAACTGATAAACGAAACCCACTTCGCGGCGACGGAACAGGGTGCGCTCCCGCTCTCCCATCGTGTCCAGCCGGCGACCCCGGATATGGATCTCTCCTGTATCGGGACGATCGATACCCGCCAGCAGATTGAGCAACGTGGACTTGCCGGACCCGGAGCGCCCCACCAGGGCCACGATCTCGCCGGTCTGCACCTGTGCATTGATGCCATCCAGGACCGTGCGGCGCTGGTGGCCTTCGGTGTAGTGCTTGCTCACGTGGGTGAGTTGTAGCAATGGGGGAGAAGCGGCGTGTGATTGGGGTGTATCCATGATCATCCAGGCGTATGTTCTATTCATCCACAAAGGGGCGGGGATGAGGGGGAGGGCTCACCCCCTCACCACGTGTTCCACCACCAGTTGCGCCGTGCAGGCCCCGCGGAACTCATTGGCATCCAGCCGATAGGCCAGATGGACGCGCTCAAGGC
>NZ_JAJNAN010000020.1:0-55457 GCF_022227565.1 Ectothiorhodospira sp. 9100 | reverse complement strand
GCACTGTGCCGGCCCTCGCCCCTCACCCCAACCCCTCTCCCCTGAGGGGAGAGGGGCTCGTCTGGAAACACAGGCCCCGCAAACCACAAGGGCCGCATCCCCCGTTCCCGGTTGATGCGGCCCTTGAAGATCCCGTTCAGTTCGGGTCAGCCCAGGCAGGCCTTAGCCGCTGAACTGATCTTCCTCGGTGGAACCCTTCAGCGCGGTCACCGAAGAGGTGCCACCCTGAATCACGGTGGTGATGTCGTCGAAGTAACCGGCACCCACTTCCTGCTGGTGAGACACAAAGGTGTAACCCTTGTCGCGCGCTGCGAACTCAGGCTGCTGCACCTTCTCCACGTAGTGCTTCATGCCCTCGCCGCGGGCATAGTCATAGGCCAGATCGAACATGTTGTACCACATGTTGTGGATACCGGCGAGGGTGATGAACTGGTACTTGTAACCGTACTCGGACAGCTTCTCCTGGAAGTGAGAAATGGTCTTGTCGTCCAGGTTCTTCTTCCAGTTGAAGGAGGGCGAGCAGTTGTAGGCCAGCAGTTGATTCGGGTTCTTGGCGCGCACGGCCTCGGCGAACTCACGGGCAAAGCCCAGGTCCGGCGTGCCGGTTTCGCACCACACCAGGTCAGCATAGGGGGCGTAGGCCACACCGCGGGAGATGGCCTGCTCCAGGCCGTTCTTCACCCGGTAGAAGCCCTCGGCGGTGCGCTCGCCGTTGACGAACGGACGATCGTTCTCATCAAAATCGGACGTCAGCAGGTTGGCCGCTTCGGCATCGGTGCGGGCCAGCAGCAGAGTGGGCACACCCATCACATCGGAAGCCATACGAGCAGCAATCAACTTGTGGACCGCTTCCTGAGTGGGCACCAGCACCTTGCCACCCATGTGACCGCACTTCTTCACCGCAGCCAGCTGGTCCTCAAAATGCACCCCGGCCGCGCCGGCGGTGATCATGTTCTTCATCAGCTCAAACGCGTTGAGCACGCCACCAAATCCGGCCTCAGCGTCGGCCACGATAGGCAGGAAGTAATCGATACCCTCGGGATCTTCCGGGCTCATGCCACGGGACCACTGGATCTCGTCGGCGCGCTTGAAGGCATTGTTGATACGGCGCACCACAGTGGGCACCGAGTCATAGGCGTACAGGGACTGGTCCGGATACATGGTTTCGGAGGTGTTGGCGTCTGCCGCCACCTGCCAACCGGAAAGATAGATGGCCTCGATACCGGCCTTCGCCTGCTGCACGGCCTGACCACCGGTCAAGGCCCCCAGGCAATTCACGTAACCCTTCTTGGCGTCGCCGTTGACCAGCTTCCACAGCTTCTCGGCGCCACGGCGGGCCAGGGTGTGCTCAGGCTGAACGGAGCCACGCAGGCGCACCACATCCTCAGCAGTGTAGCCGCGCGTCACGTCCTTCCAGCGCGGATTTTCTGCCCAGTCCTTCTTGAGCGCCTTGATCTGTTCATCTCGGTTCATCATGCCTAATCCTCTGTCACTCTATCATTGTGGCCCGTTTCCCGGGCGGGGGTCTCTTGGTCCGGACAGGACAACGTATGGCCGAACTGACTCGTGTGGGCCTCGGTGACACAGACCGGAAACCCGTTCATCTGCTTACCCGACGACTCCACCCGACTTTTCGAATGGAGGGGCCAAGCGTAGTCTAGACTCAGACAAAAGCCAGCAAGAAATTTCAATAGTAACCATTTGCTGGTGCAATGCAACATAGCAATTGGTACAAACAGAGTAAATACTGTAGTAGATTTGACATGTTGATAGCACACACCGCTCAGGCGACCACAGGCAACCAGCAGACCATGAATGACCGCGCGCGGCAGATCGCCCGCTCAATCCTCACGGGTTTTGAACGCCACTTCTCGTTTTTCCAGGAGATCACCAGCAGTGCCCGGGAACGTTTCGAGCATGCCGACTGGGAGGCCGTACGAGCCGCGTCAGTCAAACGCATCAGCTCCTACGACGGACGCGTGCAGGAAACCCTCGCCAAGGTGCGCGCCACCTTTGGCATCGATGGGTTGGAGGAAAAACTCTGGCAGCTGGTCAAGATCTCCTACATGGACCTGCTGCAACACCACTCCCGCCCGGAACTGGCGGAAACCTTCTACAACTCGGTGTTCTGCCGCCTGTTTGAGCGTAAGTACTACAATAATGACATGATCTTCCTGGAATCAGTGGCTAACCGGCAAGAACTGGCCGAGCGTTACAGGGGCTATCTATCCTTCCATACTCGTGACGGCGGCGTGGAGACCTGTATATGGGAAATCCTCTCGGCCTTCTATTTCAACCTGCCCCATGCAGACCTCTCCCAGGATGTGAGCAACATCACCGAGGCCCTGATCGAGCGATCGGAATTCGGTCCCGAGGCCATGTCGGACCTGCGCATTGACGTACTGGAGTTCCCCTTCTTCCGTAACAAGGCCGCCTACCTGATTGGCCGCGTGGTGCACGAGGGTTACTGCCACCCCTTCATCGTCCCCCTCACCAACAACGAACATGGCGGCCTGGTGGCCGACGCCCTGCTCACCACCGAAGAGGAGGCAGAAGCGGTATTCAGCTTTGCCCGAGCCTACTTCCTCGTAAAAACCCCGGTCCCCGCCGCCACCGTGGCCTTCCTGCAGGACCTGATGCCCAACAAGGCCGTAGCGGAGCTGTACATGAGCCTGGGCTTCCACAAGCAGGCCAAGAACGAGTTCTATCGGGACTTTCTCCACCACCTGGCCGACAGCCATGACCTGTTCAGCCTGGCCCAGGGCACGCCGGGCCTGGTGATGATGGTGTTCACCCTGCCCTCCTACCCCTACGTCTTCAAGGTGATCAAGGACCGCTTCCCGCCGCAAAAAGATGTCACCCACGAATTGATCGAGCGACGTTACCTGCAGGTCAAGATGCACGACCGGGTGGGTCGCATGGCCGATACCCTGGAATTTTCCGAGGTGGCCTTCCCCCTGTCACGGTTCTCCCCGCAGCTGCTGGAAGCCCTGCAGGACGAGGTGAGCTCCCAGGTGGAGGTGAGTGACGGCATGCTGGTGATCAAGCACCTGTATATCGAGAAGCGCATGCTACCGCTGGACGTCTTCCTGCAGAGCGCCAATGAAGAGGAGGCACGTCACGCCCTGCACGAATGGGGGCTGGCGGTGAAGCAGTTGATGGGCGTGAACATCTTCCCCGGCGACCTGCTGTTCAAGAACTTCGGCGTCACCGACAGCGGCAAGGTGGTGTTCTACGATTACGATGAGATCTGCTATCTCACCGAATGCCATTTCCGCAAGATCCCCGAATCCCCGTTCCCGGAAGACGAACTCAGTTCCGATGCCTGGTACTCAGCCGGCCCCAACGAGGTCTTCCCCGAGGAATTCCCCACCTTCCTGAGCACCGACCCCAGGGTGCGACGCACCCTGATCAAGCTGCACCCCGACCTGTTCGACTATCGCTACTGGCAGGCGCGTCAGGAAGACGTAAAGAAGGGCATTCACGGAGATGTCTTCCCTTACCGCCAATCGGTCCGCTTCAACAAGTCACCCGCTCAGCGCCCGGTTGCCCAGGCCGCCTCCGCCTGAGCTACTCGCTGATGCGCATGGCTGCGCGCAGGTAGTGGAACATGGACCACAAGGTCAGACCGGCGGCCACATAGAGCAGGATCATGCCGATGCCCATGCTGGGCAGACCGATAATGGGTTGCCCGTAGAGCAGCAGGAAAATGGCCACCATCTGCGCGGTGGTCTTGAGTTTGCCAATCCAGGAGACCGCCACCGCGCCGGACTGTCCCAGTTGAGCCATCCACTCCCTCAGGGCGGAGATGGCGATCTCCCGACCAATAATCACCACGGCTGCCAGGGTGATCAGCACGCCGCCCGGATGATCCACCAGCAACACCAGGGCCGTGGCCACCATCAGCTTGTCAGCCACCGGATCGAGAAAGGCACCGAACTGGGACGTCTGCTCCAGGCGCCGGGCCAGATAACCATCCAGCCAGTCCGTCCCCCCCGCCAGAGCGAAGATAAAGGCGCTCACCGGCCCTGAGAGTGGATGAGGATAGTAATACGTGACCACGATCAGCGGGATCAGGGCGATCCGCAGCCAGGTCAGCAGATTGGGGATGGACAATGTCATGAATCAGTCGTCGTGTAGCGAATCGAATATCTGCTGCGCCAGCTTGCGACTGATGCCGGGCACCTTGGCGAGTTCTTCCACCCTGGCACTGCTGACAGCCTTCAAGCCACCAAAATGCTTGAGCAACTGCTGGCGACGCTTGGGACCCATGCCGGGAATCTGCTCCAGCGGCGAGGTATTGCGTGCCTTGGCACGCTGCTGCCGATGTCCTGTGATGGCAAACCGATGCGCTTCGTCACGGATTTGCTGAATCAGGTGCAGCGCCTTTGAACTCGGCGGCAGTATAGACGGGCCGCGTTCATCGCTCAATATCAGCGTTTCCAGGCCGGGCCGGCGATCCTCGCCCTTGGCCACGCCCACCACCATGACCTCCGCCACCTGCAGGTCCTCCAGCACCTCCAGTGCCTGGCGCACCTGCCCCTTGCCGCCATCGATGAACAGGATATCCGGCAGGCGCGCCTCGCCCTCCTTGAGACGGGTATAGCGCCGATGCAGAGCCTGATACATGGCCGCATAGTCATCCCCGGGGGTGATATCGCGAATATTGAAACGCCGATAATCGGACTTGAGTGGCCCTTCGGGGTTGAAGACCACGCAGGAGGCCACAGTGGCCTCCCCATGAGAGTGACTGATATCGAAGCACTCCATGCGCGTAGGCACCTCGTCCAATTCCAGGGCCTCCCGCAGGGCCTCCAGGCGCTCACGCATGCCGGCCTTGCCGGCCAGGCGCGTGGCCAGGGACATCTGCGCATTGCGCTGAGCCATTTCCAGCCAGCGCGCCCGCTCGCCGCGCACGCTCCAGGCCAGACTCACCCTGTGACCCCGCTGCATGGTAAGCATTTCCTCCAGCAAGGCCGACTCCTCCGGGGCATGACTGAGGATGATCTGGGGCGGCACCTCCCGAGACAGGTAATACTGCCCCAGGAAAGCGGTCATCAACGCCTCGGCGCTGGTCTCTTCCGGCAGACTGGGGAATAGCGCCCGGTTACCCAGGTTCAAGCCGCCGCGAATGGAAAAAACCTGTACGCACACCTGGCCACCCTCCAGGGCGGCGGCGACAATATCCACATCACCGCCCTCCCCGCTCACATACTGCCGCTCGGAGATCTGCCGCAGGCGGGCAATCTGGTCCCGCACCTGAGCTGCCCGCTCGAACTCCAGGCGAACTGAAGCCGCTTCCATCTCAGCCACCAGATTCCGCATGACCTGATCGCTGCGACCTTCCAGAAAGTCCACCGCATGCTTCACATCACGCTCATAGGCCAGGGGATCGATCAGCCCCACGCAGGGGGCGGTACACCGCTTGATCTGGTACTGCAGGCAAGGGCGTGAGCGGTTCTCGAAGAAACTGTCCTTGCAGGGCCGGATCAAAAACAGCTTCTGCAGCAGATTGAGCGTGTCGCGCACCGCCGGGCTGGATGGATAAGGACCAAAATAGCGCCCTGGCTTCTTCCGTGCCCCACGATGAAATGTCAGGCGCGGATAGGTGTGCTGGGAGAGGAATATGTAGGGGTAGCTCTTATCGTCACGCAGCAGCACGTTGTAGCGTGGCCGATGCTGCTTGATGAGATTATTCTCCAGCAACAGGGCCTCGGCCTCGGTGGTGGTCACCGTCACCTGCACATCCCGGATCTGCGCCACCATGGAACGAATGCGGGGGCTGGGCACATTCCGGCGAAAATAGCTGGAAACCCGATTTCTGAGGTTCTTGGCCTTGCCCACGTAGAGCACCACACCCTCCTCATCCAGCATCCGGTAGACCCCAGGCTGGCGGGTCAGGCTGGCCAGGAAGGTCTTGGCATCAAAGCCGAATTCGGGTGGGGACGCATCCGTCACCATGGGATCAGCAGGCATCCAGGCGCTGGCGCAGTTCCGCAAACACGGCCTGGAACATCTCGGGCGTCAGCCGGCGGGTCTGGGTGTTGTAGCGGCTACAATGATAGGAGTCCACCAGGGTGATGCCACCCGGCAGATCGTGTATACAACCGTGACCGAAGGGATGATCCTTGAGTTTCAGGCCCCGAGCCCGAAGGATGGCCTGATGGGCAATGGATCCCAGAGCCAGCACCACCGCAGGGGCAGGCAAGGTCTCCATTTCCGCCGCCAGATAATCATTACAGGCGCGGACCTCCGCCCCCTGAGGCTTGTTCTGAGGGGGGAGGCACTTCACCGCATTGGTGATACGACAATCCCGCAGGATGAGCCCATCATCCCGGGAGCAGGATTCGGGTTGGCTCCCAAAGCCGGTTTCATACAGGGTGCGATACAGCAGGATGCCCGCATGGTCGCCGGTGAAGGGGCGCCCCGAGGCATTGGCGCCGTGCATGCCCGGCGCCAGCCCGACAATCAGCAACCGGGCATCCGGGTCACCAAAAGGGGGAACGGGCGCGGCATGATACTCGGGATGCGCCTGACGCACCTGGGAGAGAAATCCCGCCAGGCGGGGGCAGCGGACACAATGGGGGTCAAAGACGGTTCGAGACACCACAGGGAACAGACCTCAGGCGTCGTTGGAAGAATCCGGAGCGGTAATGCCATGATCCATGGCCAGGCGCAGCAGCTCGATATCACTGGAACACTCCAGCTTGTCCCGCAGACGGGCCTTGTAGGTACTGACAGTCTTCACATTCACGCCCAGTTCACTGGCAATCTTTTGTTGTTTGCAGCCCTTCACCAACAGCACCAGGATCTGCCGCTCCCGGGGAGACAGGCGAGCCAGGGCATCGGCTTCCTCCACCCCCTCGCCCCCCGACAGGTGGTGGGCGATCTTCGGGCTCATATGCCGGTCACCGCGCATGGCCAGCCGGATGGCCTCGATCAACTCATCCACCTGGCAGCCCTTGGTGAGATAACCTGAAGCCCCGCTATCCATCAACCAGCGGGGAAAAGGCCCTTCGTCCTGGACGGTGAGCACGATCACCTTGGTGCCGGGATACTGGGCCAGTACCTGACGGGTGGTCTCGAGACCTCCCATGCCGGGCATGTTCAGGTCCAGCAACACCACGTCCGGGCGCAGTCGCGGCAACTTTGCCAGGGCCTCCTCACCGGAACCGGCCTCGCCCACCACATGTATCCCCGCCTGAGCAGCACGCGACTCCAGCAAGCCGCGGATGCCAATGCGCACCAACTCGTGGTCATCCACCAGCAGCACATCCACCATACGCGGACTCAAGCCGTTCCTTTCGCCGTCGCCGTTGTGATTCCCGGACATCTTGAGCTACCAGTCCTTGTAAGGGTGCTGCACCAGACTCGTGTTGTAATAGCGCGGGTCATGGGAGACTTCCTCCCCGGCCCAGGCAGGGATTTCCGGCTCCTGCTGCGCATGCTCAAGTTCCACTTCAGCCACCACAAGACCGGCGTTGTCCCCCTCGAACACGTCCACCTCCCACAGATGGTCTCCCACCGGCACAAAATGCCGGGTCTTCTCGATCAACGGGTGATGACACAGGGATTCCAGCAACTCATGGGCATCGGTGGCTGGGATGGGATATTCAAACTCCTGACGCTGGACGCCCAGCGTGGCGCTCTTGATATTCAGGTCCGCCTGTTCATCCGATACACGCACCCGTACCGAAGCGCTCTTGTTACCGCACAGATAGCCCTGCCGAAGCTTCACACTCTTGGTGACATGCTTCTTCCAGGCATCTGAAACAACGAGGAATTTTTTTTCTATCTCCTGTCCCATGGCACCACCGAAAGATCCAGACGACCCATACCTTACCATGATCGCAGGACATTCGGCCCGCCCCGGTGCGGGTGTTGGCCCTGCAGGTCAAGCGAGGCTCAAAGATAGGCCAGCGCCGAACCCCAGGTGAAACCGCCGCCAAAGGCCTCCATGAGCACCAGTTGCCCGGGCTGGATTCGGCCATCGCGCACGGCCACATCCAGGGCCATGGGCACCGAGGCCGCCGAGGTGTTGCCGTGCTCCTCCACCGTGACCACCACCTTTTCCATGGGCAATTTCAACTTGCGCGCCGTGGCCTGAATAATGCGAATATTGGCCTGATGGGGGATCAGCCAGTCTATCCGGGATTGCTCCAGGCCCTGCTTTTCCAGGGTTTCCTCGACGATCCGGCCCAGGGTGTTCACCGCCCACTTGAAGACCTCGTTGCCCTTCATCTGCAGATACGCCTCACCAGCGATCATGTCCTTGTAGCCACGCCCCACACCCCGGGGCACGCTCAGCAGACTCTCGTAGCGTCCGTCCGCATGCAGATGCGTGGAGAGCACGCCGGGTGTGTCCGATGCCTCCAGGACCACCGCACCGGCACCATCACCAAAGAGCACACAGGTGCCCCGGTCATTCCAGTCCAGGATGCGGGAAATGGTCTCCGCCCCCACCACCAGCGCGCAACGGGCACTACCGGAGCGGATGAACTGATCTGCCACGCCCAGGGCATAGACGAACCCGGTACATACCGCCTGTATATCGAAGGCCGGGGAGCCGTTGTGTACGCCCAGCCGCTGCTGCAGCAAGCAGGCCGTGCTCGGGAAAACCTGATCCGGGGTGGTGGTCCCTACAATGATGAGATCAATATCCTCGGGGCGACGCCCGGCCATTGCCATGGCGCGCAGGGTCGCCTGTTCCGCCAGATCGCAGGTGGTCTCATCGTCCGCCACCACGTGGCGCTGGGCGATGCCGGTGCGCTCTCGGATCCACTCGTCCGAGGTCTCCACAATCTTTTCCAGATCGCGGTTGGTGAGAATCTTTTCCGGAAGATAGCTCCCGGTCCCTGTTATCCGGGAATAGATCACGTCGCGGACTCCTCGCTCAGCAGTTCTTCCAACCGCTTGTCGATGCGCTGCGGCACCCGCTTTCGGGCCTCGATGCGAGCAATGCGGATGGCGTTTTCAAAGGCCACTGCGTCGGCCCCGCCGTGACTCTTGATGACCACGCCCTGCAATCCCAGCAGGCTGGCACCATTGTAGGCCCGGGGGTCTATGCGGCTGCGGAATTTGCGCAATACGGGCATGGCTACCAGGGCCGCCAGACGACTGAACAGGCCGCGCTTGAACTCGGCTCGCATGTAGTGTGACACCATGCGTGCCACGCCCTCGCTGGTCTTGAGCGCCACGTTGCCCACAAAACCGTCGCATACCACCACATCCACATCGCCGCAGTAGATGTCGTTGCCTTCCACAAAGCCGATATAGTTCAGGTGGCTCTGCTCCAGCATGTGGGCCGCCTCCTTCACCTGATCGTTGCCCTTGATATCTTCCTCACCAATGTTCAGCAACCCCACCCGGGGATTGTTGACATTGTCCACGGCGCTGGCCAGTTCTGACCCCATCACGGCAAATTGGTATAGATGGTTGGCTGAGCAATCCACATTGGCGCCCAGATCCAGCATGTGGGTGTGGCCCTTGATGGCAGGGATGGCGGTGATGATGGCGGGGCGATCAATACCCGGCAGGGTCTTGAGTACATAGCGGGCGGTGGCCATCAGGGCGCCGGTGTTGCCGGCACTCACACAGGCATCGGCCTGCTGGTGCTTCACCAGGTTGATGGCCACCCGCATGGAGGAATCTTTCTTGTTGCGTAGCGCCTGAGTTGGGGGCTCGTCCATCCCCACCACCTGGGCGGCGTGATGAATACGCAGCCGGTCGGAAGGCGCCTTGCCGACGGCGGACAGTTCCTTCTCGAGCCGCGCCTTGTCACCCACCAGGATCAGGTGGATGTCGGAAAACTCGGCCAAGGCCTTGAGTGCCGCCGGAACAACCACATGGGGGCCGTGATCGCCCCCCATGGCATCCAGTGCGATGGTAAAGAGACCGCTCATGGACAAACTCTTTTTTTAACCTGCACAGGAAAGCCTCGCGGGATACAACATCCCGCGAGGTCGAAAGCGGAGGACCCACCGGTCCGCCGACAATGGCCTCATGGGCTGGCCGGCACCATATCGAGCCACGCCCCTGACCGGTGAGGCACCGGTGTTGGCAGGGTCATGCATCGGCATCACGGGCAGCCCGGGACCTAAGTGTTACTCTTCGTCTTCTTCCAGATCCTTGGCCTTGATCACCTGGCGACCCCGGTAAAAACCGTCGGCGCTGATGTGGTGACGACGGTGCAGCTCACCCGTGGTGGGCTCAACGGACAGGGTGGGACCGGTAAGGGCGTCGTGGGAACGACGCATACCGCGACGGGAACGGGTGGTACGACCTTGTGCAACAGCCATGATGTCTCTCCAATGAAAAGCGTTCGATGCCGCCGGGGCTTCCCACCGGCGGCCGTGTCAATCAACCGTCGTCGTCCAGGCGACCTTTCAGGGCACCCAGCGCAGCGAACGGGTTGTCTTCCTGCTTGCGGAGAGTCTCCACCTCCGCCTGCGAAAATTCCTTCAATGGCTGATCCGGGCAGTTGTCATCCGCATGCATGGGGACTGACGGCACCGACAACAGCAATTCATCCTCCACCAGCGACCAGACGGAGATCAGACCCTCTTCCAGCATGACCGGTTCAAACTCTACCGGCAGTTCCTCGATGGAACGCCCTTCCTCGAGCACGACACCCTCGAAGGTGGTATCCACCGGCCACGTCATGGGCCCGAGGCAGCGCTGGCACTGCAGTTGCAGCTCGGCCTGGATACTGCCAGATAGCTTGACCTGCCCACCGCGCTCCCGCCCGAATCGCAGGGACACCCGGGCCGGACCGGCCAGCGACATGCCCGCCGCGGCAAGACGCGGCAAGTTCGATGTCTCCAGCACGCCGTCCAGGGGACGCGCATGACCTGCGAGGCGAAACGGGTCGACCCGCTCAGAAAGGGTGGTCTCGGACATAAGCGCGCAATTCTAAAGGGCTTATCGCGGGACTGTCAAAACGAATTCGCGCCCGCGACTTGAAAAACCGTGCTGCGTTCACGGATACTGACGGTTTGATGACAATCTGCGGGCCGTACACGGCCCACCTCTCTTCATACATGCTTGGGTTGGGGGTCGGTGATTTCAAGGCGCGCAGGCCCGGTCGGGCAGCAGAACCTGTCCCGACCGGGCCAAGCACCAACCCATGAATCAATCGCCTCTGCGCAGGCGCGGGACCTGTTCGTGATAAAGAAGCTTCTGATCGCCAACCGCGGTGAGATCGCCGTTCGTATCATCCGCGCCTGCGCGGAGATGGGCATCACTTCCGTGGCTGTTTACACCGATGCGGACCGGCACGGACTGCACGTGAAAAAGGCCGACGAGTCGTATTCCATCGGCCCCGACTCCCTTTCCGGCTACCTGAATGTTCACCGCATGGTGAACATGGCCCGTACTGCCGGCTGCGATGCCATTCACCCGGGCTATGGCTTCCTCTCGGAAAATCCGGAGTTTGCCCGCGTCTGCGCCGAGCGGGGCATCCAGTTCGTGGGACCGGACAGCAAGGTCATCAGTCGCATGGGCGACAAGGTGGCCGCCCGCGAGGCCATGATCGAGGCAGGCGTGCCGGTGGTTCCCGGGAGTGAGGGCAACCTCTCCGGCGTCGAGGAGGCTGTGAGCCTGGCCGGCGACATCGGCTACCCGGTGATGCTCAAGGCCACCAATGGAGGCGGCGGCCGCGGCATCCGCCGGTGTGATGATGAGGCCAGCTTGCGCCGCAACTATGAGCGCGTGCGCTCCGAGGCCACCAAGGCCTTCGGCAGCACCGAAATCTTCATGGAAAAGGCCATCGTCAATCCGCGCCACATCGAGGCGCAGATCCTGGCCGACCGTCACGGCAATGTCATCCACCTCTACGAGCGGGACTGCTCCATCCAGCGACGTCATCAAAAGTTGGTGGAAATCGCCCCCTCCCCCCAACTCAGCCCCGAGCAGCGTGAATATGTGGGCGAGTTGGCGGTACGCGCCGCCCGGGCCGTGGGCTACGAGAATGCCGGCACCGTGGAATTCCTCATGGATGCCGATGGCAGCTTCTATTTCATGGAGATGAACACCCGCCTGCAGGTGGAGCACCCGGTGACCGAGATGATCACGGGTGTCGACATCGTGCAGGAGCAGATCCGCGTCGCCGCCGGCGAACCACTGCGCTACAGCCAGGATCAGATTACCTGTCGCGGCTTCGCGGTGGAGTTTCGCATCAACGCGGAAGACCCGAAAAATGACTTTCTGCCCAGTTTTGGGCGCATCACCCGCTATTTCGCCCCCGGCGGTCCGGGCGTGCGCACCGATGGTGCCATCTACACCGGCTACCACATTCCGCCCCATTACGATTCCATGTGCGCCAAGCTCATCGTCTGGGCGCTGGACTGGGACGCCCTCATCCATCGGGCCCGCCGGGCCCTCAACGATATCGGCGTGTACGGCGTGAAGACCACCATCCCGTATCACCTGGAGATCCTGGACAGCCAAGCTTTCCGCAAGGGCAGCTTCGACACGAGCTATGTGGATGCCCACCCGGAACTCACTCAGTACTCCGTTCGTCGCCCCACCCGGGAACTGGCGGCTGTGATCGCCGCTGCGATTTCCGCTCACAAGGGTCTCTGACCAGAAGGTAATGCACTGATGTCCAAGGTAACGATCACCGACCTGACCCTGCGAGACGGCCATCAGAGCCTGATCGCCACGCGCATGCGCACGGAGGACATGCTCCCCATCTGCGAGAAGATGGATGCCGTGGGCTTCTGGTCCCTGGAAGTCTGGGGCGGGGCCACATTCGACGCCTGCCTGCGCTTTTTGAAAGAAGATCCATGGGAGCGGCTGCGCCAGTTGCGCGAGGCCCTGCCCAACACCCGCCTGCAGATGCTGCTGCGTGGCCAGAACCTGCTGGGCTACCGCCACTATGCCGACGACGTGGTGCGCGGCTTCGTGGCCAAAAGCGCCGACAACGGCATGGACGTGTTCCGCATCTTCGATGCCATGAACGACACCCGCAACGTGCGTGTGGCCATCGAGGCGGTCAAGAAGGAAGGCAAGCACGCCCAGGGCGCCATCAGCTACACCACTAGCCCCGTGCACACCCCGGAGCAGTTCGTGACCATGGCCCGGGAGATGGTGGACATGGGCTGCGACAGCATCGCCATCAAGGACATGGCCGGCCTGCTCACCCCCTATGCCACGGGCGAACTGGTCTCGGCCCTCACCGATGCGGTGGCCGTGCCCATCCACCTGCATACCCATGCCACCGCCGGCCTCTCGGAAATGTGCCACCTCAAGGCCGTGGAAAACGGCGCGGCCAACATCAACACCGCCATGTCGGCCTTTGCCGGTGGAACCAGCCACGCGCCCACCGAGAGCATGGTGGCCGCCCTGCACGACAGCCAGTACAGCACCGATCTGGATCTGATGGCCCTGCAGGAGATCGGCTTCTACTTCCGCGAGATCCGCAAGAAGTATCACCAGTTCGAGAGTGAGTTCACCGGCGTGGACACCCGCGTGCAGACCACCCAGGTGCCGGGTGGGATGATCTCCAACCTGGTCAGCCAGCTCAAGGCTCAGGGGGCGCTGGACAAGGTCAACCAGGTGATGACCGAAATCCCCCGGGTTCGCGAGGACCTGGGCTATCCGCCCCTGGTCACGCCCACCTCCCAGATTGTGGGCACCCAGGCCGTGATGAACGTGCTCACCGAAGAGCGCTACCAGACCATCACCAATGAAGTGAAAAGTTACCTGCAAGGTCGATACGGACGCACCCCCGGCCAGGTGAACCCGGTGGTGCGTCGCAAGGCCATCGGTGATGCGGAGGTGATTGAATGCCGCCCCGCCGACCTGCTGCAGGACGAAATGGACACCTTGCGCGAGCAAGTGGGTGACCTGGCCCAGTCTGAAGAGGACGTGATGATCTACGCCATGTTCCCGGACCTGGGTCGCGAGTATCTGGAACATCGCCGCGATGGCAAACTGGTGCCCGAACCCCTCGAACCCGTCGGCGCCAAGGCCGAGGAAAAGAACGCCCCGGTGGAATTCAAGGCCACTCTGCATGGCGAGACCTACCACATCAAGGTCACCGGCACCGGCCACAAGCGGGACCACGAGCGCCCCTTCTATGTGACCGTGGACGGCATGCCGGAAGAGATCGTCGTGGAAACCCTGGATGAACTCGCCCTGGAGGGTGACGGCGGCGCCAGGCGCGATGGTCCACGGGGCAGCGGTCGCCCCCGGGCCACCAAGCCCGGCCACGTGAGCACCTCCATGCCCGGCACCATCATCGATGTGCTGGTGAAGGAAGGCGACGAGGTCAAGGCGGGTGATGGCGTACTCATCCTGGAGGCCATGAAGATGGAGACCGAAGTCCAGGCGCCGGTGGGTGGCGTGGTCAAGGCCATTCATGTGGCCAAGGGTGACAGCGTCAACCCCGATGACGCCCTGGTGGAGATCGAGGCCAGTTGATGAACCCCGGACTTGTCCTGGCCTCGACCTCGCCGTTCCGCCGTGAGCTGCTGCAGCGCCTGGCCCTACCCTTCGATACCTGCTCCCCCCAGGTGGATGAGACACCGAGGCCGGGGGAGGGTCCGAACGCCATGGTGGCTCGTCTGGCCGAGGCCAAGGCCCGGGCGGGGGCCAGGCAAAAGCCGGATCATCTCATCATCGGCTCCGATCAGTGCGCCGAATTGGACGGGCGGATACTGGGTAAACCCGGTGATCATCAACGGGCCCTGGAACAACTCACCGCCGCCTCGGGCCGTACGGTGGTCTTTCACACCGGCCTGTGCCTGCTGAATGCGGTCACCGGCGAGGCCCAAGTGGACGTGGTGCCCTTCAAGGTTCGGTTTCGTGCACTGAGCCCGGAGCAGATCGACCACTACCTGCGCAAGGAGCAGCCCTACCAGTGCGCTGGCAGCATCAAGTCGGAAGGGTTGGGTATCGCGCTCTTCGAGGCCATGGAGGGAGATGATCCCACCGCACTGGTGGGACTTCCGCTGATCCGGCTGTGCACGCTGCTTGAGCGGGCAGGTTTCAGGGTTGTATAGGGCCGTGCGCCCCCGCTCAGTGGGGCACAGAAAAACTCACCAGGTGGGTATCATCCTCGGCTGCCGGTCGCCCCAGACTGATCAGCCCCTCCCCCACCAACGGCAACTCCTCCCCGTTGAGCAGGCAGATTTCATCATTGCCCTGCAACCGCACATAGGTACCATTCGTGCTCTGATCAATGAGCACGAACTTTCCCTTGCGATAGATCACCCGGGCATGATGCCGTGACGCCACGGGCACCGACACCATCAGGTCGCAGTCCTGGCTGCGCCCCAGCACAAACACGCGAGCACCTGCTGTAAACCAGTGTTCCTCGCCATGCAGCCCGAACATCATACGGGCGTTGAGATCATACAGTGCACGCATGCTCTCCGCGCTGATCCGCTGCGTGGGGGAACGTTCCTCGTGATCGTCACCTGCATTATCCGGAGAAGCTTTCATATGCCGCGTATCCTCTTGAAAGGCCTGAAGAGGCACAGACCCTGACCAGCCTCGGATTATGACCTGAAACGATCTGTTTTTTTGTGATGTTTTGCAAAGATCGTTCATCATAACAAGTCATTGTCACTTCAAAGCGGATACATTGGCCCTTGACGGGTCTGCCCCGCCCCAGGAGGGTTTTGCCATGGCCAGAGACAGCGTAGGTATCATCGGCACCGGCAACGTGGGTGTTGCCGCCGCCTATTCCATCTTTCAACGACAGATCGCCGGCGATCTAATCCTGGTGGATCGGGATCAGCAACGCGCCGAGGGTGAGGCCATGGACCTGATGCATGGCCAGTCCCTGGTGGGACGGGTCATGGTCCGCGCTGGCGACTATGCCGACCTGACCGACTGCGGCGTGATCGTCATCACCGCCGGGGTCGGCCAGAAACCAGGCGAATCACGCCTTGAACTGCTCAACCGCAACGCCGCCGTGTTCCGTGAGATCGCCGCGCACCTGGACCGTCACGCCCCCGATGCTGTACTGGTGATCGCCACCAACCCGGTGGATATCCTCACCTACGTCATGCAGCGCCTCACACAACGACCGGCCCACCGCGTGATCGGTACCGGCACCATGCTGGACACCTCGCGGTTTCGCGCCGCCCTGGGAGAATACTACGGCGTAAACCCCCGGTCGGTTCATGCCTACATCCTGGGTGAGCACGGTGATTCCGAGGTGCCCATCTGGAGTACGGCCAAGGTGGGGGGACTGAGCCTGTTCGAGCAGACGGTGAATGGGCGGCAGTTCGCCCCCCAGGCCATGGAAAGATTATTTCAGCAGGTCAAGACTGCCGCTTTTGATATCATCTCGCGCAAGGGCTACACCAACACCGCCATTGGCCTCGTGATTGCCTACATGGTGCGGGTGATCCTGGAGGATCAAAAAAGCGTCCTGGCGGTCAGTGTGGATCCGCAAGGGGACTACGGTCTTGAGGATGTCTGCCTGAGCATTCCCTGCATCGTTGGCCGGGATGGCATTGAATCCCGTGTGGCGCCCTTGATCAACGAGACGGAGCACGAGGGCATGCAGGCCTCCTCCCAGGTTCTGCGGAACAGCCTCCAGGGCATGTCCATCGACTGAGAGAGTAAGGCCCACCCGTCCGGGCCTGCCCCTCCCTGTGGGGAGGGGGCATTAATGACCGATCTACCCAAGGAATTCGCACATGCATGTTGTGGCCGGTCCACGCGCCCGAGTGGGCGCCTTCATACAATCCGATCGCATCCAGCGCTGGATCATCGCGCTCATCCTGGTCAATGCCGTCATTCTGGGCCTGGAGACCTCATCCACCATCATGGAACACCCGGCGGCCCCTTGGCTGATCGCGGCGGACCGAATCATTCTCGGTGTCTTTGTGGTGGAGATCCTGCTCAAGCTCTTTGCCCAGGGCTGGGGGTTCTTCCGACGCCCCTGGAATGTCTTTGACTTCCTGGTGGTCGGCATCGCCCTTGTTCCCACCTCCGGACCCATGGCCGTGCTGCGGGTGCTGCGACTGTTGCGCCTCGTCTCCATGATGCCCAAACTCCGCTTCATCGTGGAGGCCCTGCTCAAGGCCATCCCGGGCATCCTGTCCATCCTCGGCCTGCTGGTGCTGTTGTTCTATGTGTTTGCCGTCATTGCCACCGGCCTGTTCGGCAAGAGCTTCCCGGAGTGGTTTGGCAGCCTGGGACAATCCATGTACACCCTGTTCCAGGTCATGACCCTGGAGAGCTGGTCCATGGGCATTGCACGACCCGTGATGGAAGAATACAGCTGGGCCTGGGTGTTCTTCGTGCCCTTCATCCTCATTGCCACCTTCACCATTCTCAACCTCTTCATCGCCATCATCGTCAACACCATGCAGTCCATGCAGGAGGACCAGCAGAAGTTCGAGCACGACGCCATTGAAGAGGTGGTCCACACCGAGAACACCCAGCTCCATGAAGATCTCAAGGCCCTGCGTCAGGAGATTGGCGAACTGCGCAAGGAGATCGCCCGCGATCGCACACCGGGCCCGGGCTGAGTGTCCACCCGATCAGACCCCCATCCGTTGCAAAGGACACCGGCATGAGCGAAGACGATCAAAAAACCGCGCCGCCCTCCAAACCCTACCCTGGTCCGGAGCGACGCAAGGGCGAACGTCGCAAGGCCCAGCACGACCGTCGTGAAATGTTCCGTTTCGAGCCGGAAAAGGACCCCCGCCGCTCCGGCCAGGATCGCCGCCGGGCCAATCAGGATGTCTGGAAGCAGCGGGATATTTGATGATGATGGAATCCCTTCCCGGTTGGCTGCCCGTTGAGGTGTCTCGAACCCCATTAAACATCCTCTTATTGGGCGTTATTTTATCCTTCAGTATTTTTGCTGACACGGTGGCACGCCGTGTGGGCGTTCCACGGATATCCATCCTGATCATGGTGGGTGTTGGTATTGCTTTTGTGCAGCAGGTGCTGATGGGGGCTCAAGACGCCGAATTATTGGGTGGGTCAAGTGAACCCCTGATCCAGTTGGCGCTGGTCATGGTGGCTTTTCTGCTGGGTAGTGAATTCAAGCTGAATCAGCTGCGGGATACGGGGTCACTGATTCTGATCATTTCACTCTTTGTGATTGTGGGCGGCGGCGTCCTGGTGGGCGTCGGTCTGCTGGCGCTGGGATTCCCGCTCGTGGTTGCCATCTCCTTGGCCGCCATTTCCGTGGCAACAGATCCTGCCGCCGTCACGGAGTCAATCAGGGAGAGTGGCGATACACGACTGCGGGCCAAGGTCTTGCTGGGCACCGTGGCCATTGATGATGTCTGGGGTATCTTGATATTCGGGATCAGCATGGCGGTGCTGGGGTGGGCGCTGAGCAATGACGGCCAGCTGGCCTTACTGCACGCCTTATGGGAGTTGGGAGGGGCCATCGTATTAGGTGCCCTGATCGGGCTGCCAGCCTCCTGGCTGACCGGTCGCCTCAGTCCGGGAGAGCCCATCCAGGTTGAAGCCATCGCGCTGATTCTCTTACTGGCGGGCTTTTCCGACTTGCTGGGTGTGTCGGCCCTGCTGGCATCCATGGTTGCCGGCACGCTGGTGGCCAATCTGGCCTACCACCATACCCGGTCATTCCGGGAGATCCAGCATATCGAATGGCCATTTCTGGTGTTCTTCTTTGTACTTTCCGGTGCAAGTATCGATCTGTACAACGTTGGAGATGCCATCGGGCTGACGATCGCTTATATCCTGCTGCGGCTGGTGGGCAGGATTCTTGGTGGATATCTGGCAGTGATATTGACCCGAAGTCAACAACAGACCCTGCCCCGGCATATTGGCCTGGCACTCACACCTCAGGCCGGCATCGCCATCGGGATGGGCTTGCTGGCAGCCGAGCAATTTCCCGAGTTCCGCGCTACGATCCTCTCGGTTGTGGTCGCTTCGACCATCACCTTTGAATTGATTGGACCGGTTCTGGTACGACGCGTCTTGCGTTCCTGAGTTGCCCCGCTGATGGAAAACGCCGCCCCCTCAAGGGCGGCGTCATGACCTACAGGGATTTGCGGGAGAAGTACCAGTCCACGTAGTCGTAACCTTCACCTTCGCGCTGCTTCATGCCCTCCGAGGTCTTGGGCGGCGGCACGATGACGGGCTGACCGGGGCACCATGCCTCAGGCGTGGCCACACCGTGTTCGTCAGAGGTTTGCAATGCATCCAGCAGTCGCACGAACTCGTCCACGCTTCTGCCATTGCTCATGGGGTAGTAGACCATGGCGCGAAGGATACCTTCCGGGTCAATCAGGAAGGTAGCACGCACCGCTGACGTATCGGCGGCATTGGGGTGGATCATGCCATAGGCACTGGCCACTTCCATCTTGAGATCCTCGATGATCGGGAAAGGAATCTCGACACCGAACTTCTCATGGATGTTTTTCGTCCAGGCCAGGTGAGAAAACAGGCTGTCAATCGACAACCCCAGCAATTGGCAATTCCGCTTTTTGAATTCCTCTGCCCGTTCAGCAAAGCCGAAGAATTCAGTGGTGCACACGGGCGTGAAGTCCGCTGGATGGGAGAACAGCACCAGCCACTGTCCCCGATAATCATTGAGAGAACGTTCACCGTGGGTGGTCTGGGCCTTGAAATGCGGGGCCGGGGCGTTGAGTTGCGGAAGACCGTAGGTTTGTTCGTTGGCTTGCATCGGGAGCTCCTTGGAAGGGTTATGGATTGATCGTGACCTTCGCGACCCATAATAAGGAAACGCTTATGCTTAGGCCAATGACTTTTCCCACCCAGCAAGATAGCCTTAGTTAATTGATTTATCGCAAGATATTCAAGGGAGTCCCCGGCCACCCGCCATCGAAAACCATGCTGGACGGCGCGCTCATACCACACACGTGGCGCCGGGCCTGCCGACCATGTTGGCCAGGCGCTCGCGGTCGAGGACAAAGGGTTCGGTGGGGGCAATCTCACGGGCAGTGCGCTCAAGGATGTCGCGTACCCAGGACGGGAGACCGGGATTGATGCGATAGAAAATCCATTGGCCACGACGATGGTCGGCCACGATGCCACTTTCGCGCAGCAGTGCCAGGTGACGGGACACCTTGGGCTGGGGCATCTGAATGGCGTGAGTGAGCTCACAGACGCACAACTCCCCCTCCAGACTGAGGAGCGTGAGGCACCGCAAGCGTGTGGAATCCGACAGGGCCTTAAAAACAGTTTCCGGCAACTTATTCATGGAACTGAATATATGGGATGCACCTCCCCCAGACAAGCGCCCTGGAAGCCGGCCAGGCAAGCAAGGTGCTCTGCTTGTGCGCGACGCCGCAGGCTCCGTATAATTCTGGAATCTTTACACTATTCATGGATAATCACCCGGATGCAAGCAGCCTTGGAACGACGCGCCTTCATCATCCTGCTGTTGCTGGTGACTGGCCTCTTCCTTTACCTGATGAAGCCTTTCTTCGGCGCCGTGCTCTGGGCCTGCATCATCGGGGTGCTGTTCCATCCGGTGCAGATGCGCCTGGAGTCCCACTGGGGCAGGCGCCCCAACCTCACGGCCCTGACCACCCTCACCCTCTGCGTCATCATGGTGATCATCCCGGTACTGTTCGTGCTGGGGTCGTTCCTGCGGGAAGGAGCCAGCCTGTACCAGGCGCTGGAGACCGGCAAGATCGACCCAGGGGCTTACGTGGACCGCATCCGCGAGGCCTTCCCCGTGATCCAGAACCTGCTGGATCGCCTGCAGGTGGACGTGGCCAGCCTCAAGGAGCGACTGGCCGATACGGCGCTCACGACCAGCGGATTAATCGCTCAGAACACGCTGCAGGTGGGACGTAACACCCTGCAGTTCTTCGTCAGCCTGGGACTGATGCTCTACCTGACCTTCTTCCTACTGCGGGACGGTGAGAAGTTGCTCCGACTCATTGAGCGCGCCCTGCCCATAGGTGATGAGCGGGAACGACTGCTTTTTGCGCGCTTTTCCGAGGTAGCCCGCGCCACGGTCAAGGGTAATCTGGTGGTGGCCACTATCCAGGGGACGCTGGGGGGGCTCATTTTCTGGATCCTTGGCATCCCCGGGGCCCTGCTCTGGGGCGTGGTGATGATCCTGCTCTCCTTGATTCCCGTGGTCGGTGCAGGGCTCATCTGGGCCCCTGTGGCCATTTATCTGTTCGCCGTCGGCGACTGGGTACAAGGGCTGATCCTGACAATCTTTGGCGCCGGGGTCATCGGTTTGGTGGATAACATCCTGCGCCCCATCCTGGTGGGTCGGGATACCAAGCTGCCCGACTACGTGGTGCTACTCTCCACCCTGGGCGGCATCGTCACCTTCGGCCTGAATGGCTTTGTGATCGGCCCGCTGATTGCCGTGCTCTTCACCGCCTTCTGGGGCATCTTCATGCGGGACTTCCACAGAGGGCCGGAGGAGCAGAGCGCTTCGGCCGCTGAAGAAGACGATGGGGAAGGTCAAGGCGGGGGAACGACCTGAACGCCGTCGTCTCCGCCCCCTTGGGTTTTCAGGAGTCCTGGGTTTTCAAGAGTCCTTGGGCAACTCACACGCGGCGGGTTGGCGGCGGCGGTAACGGGCCCAGATACCGTAACCAAAATCCATCACCGGCAGCACACCGGGGATCGCCGATACGGCCTTGGCCAACCAGCGATAGCCCGGCAAGGCACGCCAGACAGTCACAAAGGCATAGGCCCCGGTGGTCAACCGACCCTCGGCGTCGCAGGCGTGCATCCGCTCCATGGCCTGCTCCCAGGTAACCCCCAGGCGTTCCAACGCCTCGGGATGGCTGTGCAGATCAAGCCAGTTGACCTTTCCAGCCTTATCCAGCCGTCGGTAGTGACCGATCTCGCGGCGGCACAAAGGACAGCCCCCATCATAGAAAACCATGGGCCTACCATCGAATCCAGCACCTTGCGAGGGGCTGGAAGCGGCAGAGATATTGTCAGCGCTATTCATGAAATCAGGCCTCAAGACAGTCGGGGGCCGGGTTGATGCGTCATGAGCATATAGTTCACACCCATGTATCCGGCCAAGCTCATGCGACGGTTGAGCGGGTTGACCCGTACCCCCGTGCGTTCGATCACTTCCAGCCCATCGGGCGTAAGCAGGGCCTCCAGTTCCTCTGGCTTGGGGAAGCGCTTCCACTGGTGGGTGCCTCGAGGCAGCCAGCGCAGGATGTACTCGGCGCCGATGATCGCCGCCACAAACGAGGCCGCCGTCCGGTTGATCGTGGCAATGAAGCCATACCCCCCGGGGCGCAGCAGCCGATTACAGGCTTGCATGAAGCCGGACAGGTCCGCCACGTGCTCGACCACCTCCATGTTGAGCACCACATCATAGTGGGTGTCGCGGTTTGCCAGAGTCTCCACGGCAACCTCTTCATAGGTGACCGGCAGCCCTGAATGCTCCGCATGCATCCGTGCCACAGTGATATTGCGTCCGGTCACATCCACACCATGAACCTGCGCGCCCAGCTTCGCCATGGACTCGCTGAGAATTCCTCCGCCACAGCCAATGTCCAGCAGGGTGAGGCCCTCCAGTGGGCGCTCAGCATGACAGTCACGTCCCAGATACTGACAAAGCCGCTCCAGGATATACCCGGTGCGCACCCGATTCAGCGTGTGCAGGGCCCAGAAAGGCCCTCGGTCATCCCACCAGAGATCGGCCAAGGCGGTATAGCGGGCCACCTCTTCCGGGTCGATGGAAGACTCTCGGGACGGGGATATCATGAGCGGCCTCCGGCCTCTTTGTCAGACACGCTGGATGACGGCATCAAGCGGCGCAGTACCTCGGCAATCACCGCGGAGTCCTCTTCTCCGTATCCCTGCCCCACGGCTGCATTGATCCACTGGGCCGCCTGAGCGGTACCCGGCAGGGGCAAACCCAGATCCGCCGCGGTTTGCAGCACAATGCCCATGTCCTTGGCGTGCAAGCGGGCCTTGAAACCAGGTGGATAGGAGCGATCAATCATCCGCTGGCCGTGCACTTCCAGCACCCGGGAATAAGCCAGGCCACCCAGCACGGCCTCGCGCATGGCCGCCGGGTCCACCCCGGAGGCCTCGGCCAGGCGGATGGCCTCGGAGACCGCGTTCATGGTCTGGGCCACAATCAATTGGTTGCAGGCCTTGGTGATCTGACCGGCCCCGTGGTCACCCACATGCGTGATGGACCTGCCCACCACCTCGAGCACCGGGCGTACGCGTTCCAGCACCTCGGCCTTGCCACCCACCATGATGGTCAGGCTGCCCTCCCTCGCCCCCTGCTGCCCTCCGGAGACCGGGGCATCCAGCATATCCACGTCCCGGTCTGCCAGGGCCATGGCCAGCTTGCGGGTCGCCGCGGGGGAGATGGTACTGTGATCCACCACCACCAGGCCCGGCTGAGCGCCTTCGATCACACCGTTATTCCCCACCAGCACCTGCTCCACGTCCCGGGTGTCGGAGACGTTGGTGAGCACCACGTCCACCTGGCGGGCCAGCTTGGCCGGACTGGTGTCCACATGGGCGCCTGCATCCTTGAAAACCTCCGTGGCCTCCAGGCGTCGCGCCCACACGTGAACCTCATGGCCGGCCTTGAGCAGATTCATGGCCATGGGACCGCCCATGATGCCCAAACCGATACAACCCACCTTCAACGTCATCATCGACTCCAGCAATTCATTGAATGAGATCCGATTCAGCCCGGTCGGTTTCAACCCATGCGACTGTCAGCACATCAAGCGACGCCGCAGCAGCCAGGTGGACAGGCTCAATGCCCCCCCTCCATAAGCCGCCACCACCCCCAGATGCAGCAACACATGCGTCGGCCATTCACCAATCATCAGCGGCCGAACCACCTCCACCACATGCACCAGGGGCAGCAGATGAGCCAGGATCACGATCATGTCCGGCAACTGCTCCAACGGGAAAAATACCCCCGAAAGCAGCAGCATGGGCGTGATCGCCAGGGTGAAGTAATACAAAAAGAAATCATAACTGCGCGATAACGCAGTGACGATCATGGCGCAGGCCGCGAAGGTAAACCCGGCCAACAGGATCACGGGCAGGGCCAGCAGTGCCCTGGGGTCGCTGACCAGACCCAGCAGGGTCGCCACCACCAGGATGGCCGCGGCACTCATCAGGGCCTTGGTGGCAGCCCAGATGATCTCGCCCAGCACAATGTCATCCAGGTTAAGCGGCGCGCCCAGCAGGCCATCCCAGGTCTTCTGCTCGGACATGCGGGTGTAGGCAGAATACATGCCCTCGAAACTGGCCGTATACATGGCACTGGAACAGATGATGCCGGAGGCCAGGAAGACCATGTAGGGCAGGTCGCCCAGGTCCCCTACCAGTTGACCGAATCCGTAGCCAAAGGCCAGCAGGTACAGCACCGGCTCGCCGAAGTTGCCCAGAATGGAGGGCACCATGATCTTTCGCCATACCAGCAGATTGCGACGCCACACGGGGATGAACCGCAGGCTCAGTTGCGGAATCAGGGAGGTCGTCATGGCTCAGTCCCTCAACTCGTGTCCAGTGAGTTTCATGAAGACATCTTCCAGGTTCGCGGGGCGATGCAGGTAGCGCAGACCGGCTCGCTCCAGGCGTTCCAGCACCGGGGCGGCCTCATGGCAGTACAGCAACGCCATATCTCCCACCCGATGAGCGCGAGCGGGCAGGTCGTCCGCCTGGCCATCCAGCCAACGCATGGCAGCGTTGCCATTGATCTCCAGCACATGGGGGTCGATGTGCTGTGCAATCAGGGCCTGGGGGCTCTCCTGGGCCACGATCCGACCCCGATCCATGATGGCCAGACGGTCACAGAGACGTTCGGCCTCTTCCATGTAATGGGTGGTGAGGATCAGCGTCGTGCCCTGCTGCTTCAACCCCCGCAGGCACTGCCAGATATGATGACGGGCCTGGGGGTCCAATCCCGTGGTGGGTTCATCCAGTACCACCAACTCCGGATGATTGATCAGTGCCCGGGCCAGGGTGAGGCGCCGTTTCATCCCGCCGGAGAGGGCCTCGATGCCCAGGTTCTCCCGTTGCCCCAGGTTGGCAAAGGCCATGAGTTCATCCACGCGCTGGCGCCGTGCGGCGCCCTTGAGGCCGAAATAACCGGCGTATGTCGTCAAATTCTCACGCACGGTGAAATCCGGGTCGAGATTGTCGAACTGGGGCACGATGCCCAGGCGCAACCGGGCTTCGCGGGCCCTTGCAGGGATCGGCTCGCCCAGCACATGCAGAGTGCCACCATCAGGGGGCGTCAACCCCAGCATCATGCGCAGGGTGGTGGTCTTGCCTGCCCCGTTGGGCCCGAGCAACCCGAAGCATTCCCCTGGACGCACCTCCAGATCAATGTGATCCACCACCGTCTCGCCATCGTAGCGCTTGAGCAGACCACAGGCCCGGGCAATATGGGGTTCGCCCGCAGCCTGGGCAGTAAAATCGTTGGTTAGAGCGACTGTATCCATGCACTGTCCTTTGAGTTGACCGGCCATGTTACTAAGCGCCGGGCCGATGACGCCAGCAACCCGACCTTTTGCCGGGTGTTGCCCCTTGCCAAATGCACCGCCTTGAAATACTGTCTATAGATATAGAAGCGAGGATCAGTATGGAAAAGCTCACCCCCAGGCAGGCGGAAATCCTGGCATTCATCCGTGATTACATGCAGACCAGTGGCATGCCACCCACCCGGGAAGAGATCATGCGTGCCTTTGGTTTCAAGTCCCCCAACGCGGCGGAATGTCATCTGCGCACCCTGGCCCGCAAGGGGGCCATCGATATCCTGGCAGGCACCTCCCGCGGGATTCGTCTGCGCGAACCCCTGGGTTTGCCCCTGGTGGGTCGCGTGGCCGCCGGGGTGCCCATCCTGGCCGAGGCGCACATCGAAGATCATTACCGGCTGGATCCCCGCCTGTTCAATCCGCGACCGGATTACCTGCTGAGAGTCGAGGGGCTCAGCATGATCGGGGCCGGCATCATGGACGGAGACCTGCTGGCCGTCCATCGCACCCCCGAGGTCCGCAACGGTCAGATCGCTGTCTTTCGTCTGGAGAACGACGTCACCGTGAAACGTTTCCAACAGGAGGGGCATACGGCCCGCCTGTTGCCGGAAAACCCGGATTTCGAACCCATTGTCGTGGATTTGCGTGACGAGGAACTGTCCGTCGAGGGCGTCAGCGTCGGCATCATCCGCAACCGGGATGCCTGACCCGCAGCCCTACAACCACTCCAGGAGCGCATCCAGAACCGCATCAGGACACTCCTCCTGGGGCACGTGACCACACTCGGGAATCGTCGCCACGGTGGCATTGGGCAGTTCCGCCGCGGCCCGCCGCGAATCCGCGGGAGAGACCACGCGATCTTCCTCGCTGATGATCACCAGGCTGCGTTGGGTCAGATCCCCCAGATGGGTGCTCACATCCACCGGGCTGGCCATGGCACGCACGAACAACTCACCCCAGGCCAGATCCCAGTTTTTCACCCGGGTGTGAATCGTGGTCAGCGCGCGCCGCTCATCGCTGATGCGCTCCGGATCGTGATAGGACAGGTCCAGCAGTGCCCCCCGAGCACCCATTTGTCTCGCCAGCAACAGGTTCAGACGCCGGATCTGGGGCAGTTGGGTCACCGCTTCCGGGAAGGTAGGCCGATCCACATACACCCAGGGGTTGATCAACACCAGGCCCTTGACCCGCTCCGGGGCCTGCAAGGCGGCCTCCATGGCCAGGGTGGCCCCGGACGAATTGCCCACCAGAATGGCCTGATCAATCCCCTGGGCATCCAGGAAGGTCAGCAGATGCATCAGCGCCGCCTCCTTGGTAAAGGGATTGGGCCCCGACCAATCCTCGCGAGTGGGTTTGGCGCTCAGCCCATAGGGTACCTGATCATGGGCCACCACCCGCCCCTGTTCCGCCAGGCCCGGCAGGAGTTCATTCCAGGTATAGGCATTGAAGGTGAAGCCGTGGAGCAGTACAAAGGTGGGCGCATCCGCCCCGCCACTACCGTCGGACTCCAGATAGTGCAATGTCAATCCATCTGTCCCCGCAAAGGGGATGGTGACAAACCGACTCTCCTCGGTGGCTACCGCTTCCACCGATTCCAATCCTTTCAGCGGCTGGTTGGAGATCAGAAAGGGCCCCAGCAGCAGGACCAGAAGCCCCAGCGTCAACAGGCTGCCAAGGATGATCAAGAGCCATCTAAACATGAGAATCCTTACAAGGTTTGTTTTACAATCGCCCGTTTTTCAGGCGCTTGATCGGCATGAAAACACGCCTTCTTAGTCTCGGGCACCATTTACTTTACCGTCTGGCCCGGCCACCGGCCAGTGGGCGAGATGAGCGAACCGGCAGGATGCCACTGGGCTCGCCCGATTGGCCGATCCGGTTGGCGGATTCCGGGCCTCGCCTTATAGTGACCAAGCCATGAAGAACCCAACCCAGACCCAACCCGTTGCGGCGCCCCAGTCCCTTTTCACGCAACGTCTCATTGCCGAGGCAGTGCGCATTCACGAAGATCGCGAAGGCCGGGTCATCGAGGACTCCACGGCCTGGAAGGCGGGGCGCGAGACCGCCGGTGACCTGGAGGCGCGGGTGCTGGCCCGAGCTGCCGCCACCCGCCTGGGGGGGCAGGTGAAGGATGCCCTGCAGGGGGTGCGTCGCCTGGGCACCTGGATGGGGATACTCGCGCTGCTGCTGGCGGGCCTGGTGGGCATGGGCGCCGCCAGCGCCTCCCTGGGCGCACCGCTGATGGACGATGGCTCCCGGGTCAACATCTTCTGGACCCTGGGCAGCCTGCTGGGCGTACAAACACTGATGCTGCTGCTGTGGCTGCTGGTCATGCTGTTGCTGCCCCGGGCTGGCGGCGGCCTGCTGGGGCACGGGGTGCTGGGGGTGGGTGGCGGCCTGGCTCGCTGGCTGTCCCGTGCCCAGGCACACGAACTGGCCGTGCGCGCGCTGATCAACCTGCTCGGTCGGGGGGGGCTGGCCCGGTGGTCCGCAGGCTCCGTCACTCACCTGCTCTGGGCCGCTTTCGGGGCCGGGGCGCTGCTCATGTGCATCTGGAGTCTGAGCGTGCGCCAATATGATTTTGCCTGGGGAACCACCCTGCTCAGCGAGACCCATTTCATCACCCTGATCCATACCCTGGGCGCCCTGCCCTCCTGGCTGGGTATCCCGGTACCCGACGAGGCACTGATCCACGCCAGCCGTCTCGGTGTGAGCGAGGGGGCCGGCGGTCGCATCGCCTGGTCCGGCTTTCTGCTGGGCAGCCTGCTGTTCTACGGCCTGTTACCCCGTTTGTTGCTGGGTCTGTTGTGTCTGGGTCTGGCGCGCCGTTCAGCGGCTCGTTCCCGTGCGGATCTCACGGCTCCAGGGTACGCGCGCCTGGCCCCGCGCTTGCAGCCCGATCACCATCGCCTCGGCGTGATCGATCCCCCCCCGGCCTCACTCGCCCCGCAACCCGCCAGCCAGGCACGTCGCAATACCCCGGATGCCACCGTCCCCATGGCCCTGATCGGCTTTGAGCTGGAGCACGCCCGGAACCATTGGATCCAGAAAACCCATCACGCCCGCTGCACCCCTCTGGGTCAGGTGGACGACCGCCAGACCCGGCGCGATATCCTGGCAGCACTTGCCGCGCAGAACCCCGCCCCCTCCGTGGTCGTGGTGGTCTGCTCCCTGGCTCGCACCCCCGATCGCAGTGCCGAGGGCTTCCTGGCGGACCTGCGTTCCCGTACCACAGCCCCGGTGTGGCTGTTGCTGGATGAGGCCAGTGTCGCCCGAGGGCGAGAGATCGATCTGGATGCCCGTTATCGCGCCTGGCAGGATCTGTCGGAACGGGCCTGCCTGGACCGTCTGTTGCCCGATGACCCGGCTCGGGCCGATCACCAGGATGCCCAAGTCCTGCTCGATGCCTTCGACCATCCCGAGGATCACGCATCATGAGCTCGCTTTTGCAGGTGGCCGTGGTCGGCCACACCAACACCGGCAAGACCTCCCTGCTGCGCACCTTGTCCCGCGACACGGATTTTGGCGAGGTATGCGACGCGCCGGCCACCACCCGACATGTGGAAGGCACCGAACTGCTGGTGGACGGCGAACCCATCATGGCCCTGTACGATACCCCGGGCCTTGAAGATGCGTCCGGCATCCTCGATTGGCTGGAGGCCGGTCAACAGGACCGTCACGCCGGCGCTGAGGCGCTGGAGCGGTTTCTGCAGTCCCCCGAAGCCAATGGGCGCTTTGAGCAGGAGGCCAAGGTCCTGCGGCAGCTGCGCAGCAGCGATGTGGGTCTTTACGTGATCGACGCCCGCGAACCCGTGCTGGGCAAATATCGGGACGAACTGACCGTTCTGGGCCTGTGCGCGAGGCCCCTGATCCCCGTGCTGAACTTCGTGGCCTCCCAGGACAACCGCGAGCCCGACTGGCGGGATACCCTGGCAAAATTGGGCCTGCATGCCGTGATCACCTTTGACTCGGTGGTTTATGACCTGCAGGGCGAGTTGCGCCTGCACGAAAAGCTTCGCAGCCTGCTGGACCCGTACCGGGAACCCTTGAGCCGTCTCATGGAGGCCCGGGCTCGAGAGGCCCAGTGGTTGGAGCGCGCGGCGGCGGAGATCGTCGCCGACATGCTGCTGGATATCGCCAGCTGCACCCTGCTGGTCCCCCTCGACCCCAAGGCCATGGAGGCCGGCATGGATGAATTACAACGCATTGTCCGCAAACGGGAGCAGGATTGCGTGGATGCCCTGCTCAGCCTGTACCGCTTTCGCACCAGCGACTATGTGGCCACTCAGTTGCCGCTGGAAGATGGTCAATGGGGCCTGGATCTGTTCAATACGGAGGCCATGCGTCATTACGGTCTGCGCACCAGCGAGGGTGCGGCAGTCGGCGGGGCCATCGGATTGGCCGTCGACGTGATGGCTCTGGGCACAACCCTGGGTGCCGGCACGGCAGCGGGTGCCACCGCCGGTGCGCTCATGGGCAATGGCATCGGTCTGGGACGGCGCCTGAGCCAGCGCATGCGTGGGCAACGGGAACTCAGAGTCAATCATGCCACCCTGCGCCTGCTGGCCTTGCGTCAGCGGCAGCTTGCCCGGGCCCTGTCGCGCCGTGGTCATGGCGCCGAAAAGGCCCTGGAGCTCAACACCCCCACCGACAACGCCTGGCGCCGGGGCAAGCTGCCTCCCCCCGTGCGCAAGGCGCGGATCCATCCAGGTTGGTCGCGACTGAATGAGCAGGCTGATGATGTCGAGTCCAAGTCACGCGGTCAGGCATTGGCGGCGTTGACGGAGCAGTTGCTGGATGATGCCCCTCCCCTCACCCCAACCCCTCTCCCCTGAGGGGAGAGGGGCTTTCCATTCAAACCTGATAACCCGATACCCGATTCTGCAGATCGGCGGCCAGCCGAGCCAGCTGTTCGCTGGCGGCGGCAATTTCCTGGGCGCCGTTGGAGGTTTGATCCACCGAGTGACTGATGGTGCTGATGTTGCGGTTGATCTCCTCGGCCACAGCGGACTGTTCCTCCGCCGCGCTGGCGATCTGGGCATTCATGTCATTGATGCTGACAATGGAGTTGTTGATGGAGTCCAGTGACTCACCGGCCTTGGCGGCCTTGGACACGCTGTCCTTGGCCTTGGTGCGCCCCTGCTCCATCACGCGTACCGCGCCGCTGGCACCGCTTTGCAACCGCTCGATCATCTCCTGGATCTCGGTGGTGGAACTTTGAGTGCGGCTGGCAAGCGTGCGCACTTCGTCGGCCACCACCGCAAAGCCACGGCCCTGCTCGCCCGCACGGGCTGCCTCAATGGCGGCATTCAGGGCCAGCAGATTCGTCTGCTCGGCAATGCCGCGAATCACATCCAGCACCTTGCCAATCTCGTCGCTATCGGCGGACAGGCGCGTAATCACCTCAGAAGCGTTCTCCACCTCCTGGGCCAGTTCCTCGATGGAGCTGATGGTCTCCTTCACCACCTGACTCCCCGTGGAGGTCTCATGCTGGGTATCCTGAGCCGACTGGGCTGCATGGGAGGCATTGCGAGCCACTTCCTGCACCGTGGCCGTCATCTCGTTCATGGCCGTGGCCACCTGATCGGTCTCCGAGTGCTGCCGCTTCACCTGCTCACGGGTTTCTTCCGAGGTGGTGGACAGTTGTTCCGCTGCCGAGGAGAGCTGCGCGGTGGCCGAGCCCACCTGGCGCACCAGTTCATGCACCCGGTCAGCAAAGCGATTGAAACCCGTCGCCAGATCCCCCACCTCGTTTCTGCCCTTCACTATGAGTCGCTGCGTTAGATCCCCGCCACCATCGGCGATGTCACGCAGGGTATGGGCTGCTTCACGGATGGGTCCGACGATCATGCGGGCGAAGAACACTGCACCCACAATACCCACCACAACGATCACCACCAGGGCAACCAGCATGCCGCCAACCAGTTCAGTGACGCCGCGAGCCACAATGGCATCGGCCTGTTCCTTGGGGATGCCCAGGCCCATGATGCCGATCACCTGGTTGCGTTCGTTGAACAGGGGTTCATACGAGGTGAGATGTGGCACCCCCACCACCTCGGAAACCCCGGTGTAGCGTTCACCCTGAATTGCCGCCGCATAGGCGGGCGTATCCCGCCCCAGGGGCGTGCCCACCGCGCGCCGTCCGTCCGAACGCGTCACACTGGTGATCACCCGGGGGAACTGGTTGCCGTCGCGACCAAAAATGGTGAAGGCAATACCGAGATCCCGACCGATGGCATCCGCCATCTCGTGGCGTCCTTCCAGCGGCTCGCCGTCCGCGTCCACCAGGCGCCCATCGGAAACCGCGACGCTACCGTAATACTGGGCAAGGTACACCCGGGCGGCGCGCAGATCCCCTTCTGTTTTCACCAGCAGGCTATGATCCACCAACTGACGAGAGGTGTTGGACATGCTTTGATAGGAGACCAGCAGGAAAATCAGCCCCACCCCTGTCAGACCCACCACCGCGAACAGGATGAGCCTTGCCTGGATTGTAATATTATTCAGCATTTTGAATTCTCTTGTTGAAGCGCTGGGCCACCCGGAAACGGCGAACAGCAATTATCCAGGTTATCGGCCGCCAGAGGGCATTCCTTGAGCACTCTCCTGTCATTCTCCCGTGCGACGGCACAGCAGACTCATCATGGCACTGGCCTTGTGCAGGGTCTCCTGGTACTCATCCTCACCTTGGGAGCCCGAGGTGATGCCGCCACCCGCCCAGAAGCGCACCTGCCCATGGCTGTTCACCAGAGTGCGGATGGCGATGCTGGTGTCCATGTCACCCTCGAAGCCCACATAGCCGATGGCTCCGCAGTACACCCCGCGCCGATGCGGCTCCAGCGTCTCGATGATCTCCATGGCCCGAAGCTTGGGGGCCCCGGTGATGGAGCCACCGGGAAAACATCCTCGCAGCAGATCCAGTGCATCCCGTCCCGCCGCCAACTGCCCACTGACTGCGCTCACCAGATGATGCACGGTGGCATAGCTCTCCACACTGAACAGCTCCGGCACCTTCACGCTGCCAGTGGTGCAGGCCTTGCCCAGATCATTGCGCAACAGGTCCACGATCATCACGTTTTCGGCCCGGTCCTTGGGGCTTGCGGCCAACTGTTCCCGCTGTACCTGATCGGCGGAGCGGGTGGTACCCCGGGGCCGGGTTCCCTTGATGGGCCGGGTGCTCACCTGACCGGCCCGCACCTCCAGAAAACGCTCCGGTGAGTTGCTCAGGATGTTGGCTTCGGGCAACTTGAGAAAGGCCCCAAAGGGTGCCGGGCTGATATGCCTCAGGCGCTGGTAACTGCCCCAGGCATTCCCCTGAGCCGAGGCACTGAAGCGTTGCGCCAGATTCACCTGGTAGCAGTCCCCCTCACGAATGAAGTGCTGCACCCGGGCGAAGCGCGCCTGATAATCCTCCCGGGACATATTGGACTGTATACCGTCACTCAAACGGAAACCCGATCGTACCCGCCCCCGGCCCGCCTTTGACAACATGCGCAGAAGGTCCGGCCAGATCCGGGCTGTGTGGGGATCCAGGCCACGCCCGACCAGCCAGGCGAGTTGTTCCTGATGATCCACGACCACCGCCCAGTCATGAAGACCCACGGCCATCTCCGGCAGGTTCTCACCGTCGTGGGCTATCGATGGCAGACGCTCAAATCGACGCGCCAGGTCGTAGGCAAAATACCCCAGGGCACCCCCCGCAAAGGGCAACCCCTCCACCGGCGGCAACCGTGGCCCAAGGCGCCGCGCGAGCAGTTGCAGCGGGTCGGCAGTGCTTTCCCATAGGCCATCGCGTGCCCCGATTCGCGTCACCCCACCCCGGGTCACCACCGTCACGAAGGGATCGGCAGCCAGGATGTCGAAGCGGCTGCGCCCACCGATCGTGCCACCGCTGTCCAGGAACACGGACCAGGGCCGGTGCGCCAGCACCTGAAACAGCCGGGCGCCATCCCCCGGATAAGGTAGGCGCTCGAGCCGGAAACCGGTGGAACGGGTAGGCATGATGGCGTGAGGATCCTCGGAGATCACGTCGGATGGACGAACAGTGGGTGACAAGCGGATTCTACTATGATGACGGCCACCCAGAGTGCGGTCCCGGATGGCGTCTTTCGGGTGGGACTGAGTATACTGCGCCCGCGCCACATGATCGCCGCCCACCTGGCCTGTGCGTGAAACCCGTGCGGTCCGTTGGTGTCTATCCGCTGGGCGGACCACCGCCCGCACCCTGTCGGTAGATGATCTGTCAACGGATGGCAGCGCCGCGCGTTTATCCCATGCCAGGCCTTTTTTGTCACTGCCAACCGGCGTGATCGCCCTGGCCTGAATCAGCCACCGTTCAAGCCCACACGATACTGCCCTCCCGGCCATGGACAAGACCCGATGAAACGACTCCCGATCCTGATCCCCCCGGTACTGATCCTTCTGGCGGTGCTCGTCTGGTGGGGAACCGGGTCCGATTCCATCACCGGCCCGGGCCCCGGGAACGGTCAGGGGGCCGTGGCAGTGACCGTGGAGAGGGTTTCCCAGGCGGATCTCACCGATCGCTCGGTCTTCACGGGCTCCCTGGTGGCAGCCCACCGTGTGGAGATCGCCACCCGCGTGGCGGGGCGCCTGGACCATCTGCACGTGGACATCGGGGATCAGGTGGCCCAGGGTCAATTGCTGGCCGAACTGGACGATGATGCGTTCCAGCAGGAAGTGGAGCAGGCGCGGGCCGAACTCGCGGTTTCCAACGCCAGCCTCCTCGAGGCTCAAGCGGCACTCACCTCCGCCCGGCGGGCCCTGGACAGGACCCGCGAGTTGCGCGCGCAACGCGTGGCCTCCCAGTCCGAACTGGAGTCGGCGGAAACCGATGTGGAGGCTCGCCAGGCGGGCGTCACCCTGGCACGCTCCCAGATCGCCCAGCGCCAGGCGGCCCTGCGTAACGCGCAGATACGCCTGGACTACACGCGCATCCAGGCCGAACTGGACCCTGGTGAGGGCCAGTGGCTGGTGGCCGATCGCATGGTGGATCAAGGCAGCATCCTGCAGGCCAACACCCCCATCCTGGCCCTGGTGAATCTTCAACCCCTGCGTGCCCGGGTATTCGTCACCGAGCGGGATTACGCCCATCTGGAACCCGGTCAACAGGCCCATCTGAGCACCGTGGCGCATCCGGGTGAGCAGTTTGAGGGACGCGTGATCCGCGTGGCCCCGGAATTTCGCGAGGCCTCCCGTCAGGCCCGCGTGGAGATTCAGGTACCCAATCCTGACCAGCGTCTGCGTCCGGGCATGTTCGTGGAGGCCCGTGTCAGCACCCGCTCCGTTGAGGCTGCCACGGTGGTGCCCTTTGATGCGATTCTCGAGCGCGATGGCCAGTCGGGTGTCTTTCGGGTGGAAGAAGGGGACAACGGTCCCATCGCACGATTCGTGGCCGTGACCCCGGGCATCGAGGACGATGGCCAGGTGGAAATCCTGCAGCCCGAGATCGATGGTCGGGTGGTCACCCTGGGCCAGCATCTGCTCAGCGACGGGGTTCCACTGCGAATCGCCGACGATGAACAAGTGCGGGACGCAGGTGCCCGCCGATGAATCCCGCCCGTTTCACCGTCCCCCGACCCATCTTCACCTCCATGGTGACGGCCATTGTCGTCACGCTGGGCCTGATGTCCCTATTCCGCCTGCCCATCGATCTCCTGCCGGACATCACCTTCCCCACCATTTCGGTGATGACCAGCTATAACAACGCCGGTCCCGAGGAGATGGAGCAGCTCATCACCCGCCCCGTGGAAGAGGCCGTTTCGGCCGTGCCCGGCGTGGAGGAAGTGACCTCCACCTCATCCGAGGGCTCCAGCACGGTGCGCATTGCCTTCGGCTGGGGCACCAATCTGGATGAGGCCACCAACGAGGTGCGCGACCGCCTGGACCGCATCGTCAACAGCCTGCCGGAAGATGCTGACCGGCCCCGTGTACGGCGCTTCGACAGCTCGGATGTGCCCATCATGCTCATCGGTGTGGCAGCCGAACTGGATCCCATCGAGCTGCGCCAGCTCATCGATGATCGCATCCGCCCCCGGCTGGAGCGCGTGCCCGGCGTCGCGGCCGTGGATGTCTGGGGCGGCCTGGAACGCGAGATCCGCGTGGAGGTGGATCCGGATCGCCTGCAATCCCTGAGCCTGGGTCTGGAGGACATCCGCCAGGCCCTGCGCGATGCCAACATCACCGTGCCTGCCGGGGAGATTGTTCGGGGCCGCATGGACCTGCGCCTGCAGACACCGGGGGAGTTCGAGAACCTGGATCAGATCCTGGGCACCGTGGTGGCCACCCGCGATGATGCCCCCATTTACCTCCACCAGGTGGCCCAGGTGCGAGATACCCACCAGCGCATCACCCGCCTGATCCGTATTAACGACGTACCGGGGGTCCGTCTGGCCATCCAGAAACAGGCCGATGCCAACTCGGTTCAGGTGGCCGAGGTGGTGCGGGATGAGATCGACCGGCTCAATCGTGAGTTTCCACAGATCCATGTGGCCGCAGCCATCGACAGCTCCCGCTTCATCGAGCGCTCCATCGCTAACGTGGGTCGCTCCATCCTCTACGGCGGCAGCCTGGCGGTACTGGTGCTGCTGTTCTTCCTGCGGCATTTGCGCTTCACTCTGGTGGCGGCCACGGCCATCCCGGTCTCGGTGATTGCCACCTTCGGCCTGATCCACTTCGGTGGCTTCACGCTCAACCTGATGACCTTGGGTGGACTGGCCCTGGGGGTGGGCCTGATGGTGGACAATGCCATTGTGGTGATTGAGAACATTGCCCGACGCCGCACCGAGGACGGGCTGCCGGCCGCCGCGGCAGCCACTGAAGGCACCTCGGACGTGGCCGCAGCCGTCACTGCCAGCACCCTCACGACGCTGGCCATCTTCCTGCCCATGTTCTTCGCACAGGAAATGGCCGGCGTGCTGTTCAAGCAGCTGGCTTATGTGGTGGCCTTTGCCCTGTTCTGCTCTTTGCTGGTTGCCCTCACCCTGGTGCCCATGCTCATGGGCCGCAAGGGCACTGTCAGCGAACGCCCAGGCAATGGGCTCACGCAGCGGGCCAGTCGCGGTGCCGGCAGTATTGTGCAGGGAATCGAAAGCACCTACCTGCGCCTGCTTGATGCGGCCCTGGGTCATCGCTGGACGGTGATCATCCTGGCCATGGGCCTGTTCATCCTGGCCCTGGCCCTGGTGCCACGTCTGGGTACTGAATTCATGCCAGCCACTGATGAGGGCGAGTTGCGGGTGAGCATCGAGATGGAGCCGGGCACACGCCTGGATATCCTGGATCAGGTGGTGCGCCGCATCGAGGAGACCCTGGTGGCACAGGTGCCCGAAGTGAACAATCTGGTGACCAGCGTGGGCGGTTCCAGCTTCCGTTCCACCTCGCCGTCCACGGCCAGCCTGCGCATCTCCCTGGTGTCCCAGTCCGAACGCAACCGGAGCACGGACGAGATCGCCATGGAATTGCGCCGCCACCTGGATGACATCCCCGGCGCCACCATTCGCGTGCGCCCCAGCCGCGGCATGATGATGCGGGGCATGGGCCGGGGTGGGGACGAGGATATCCTGAGCCTGGAAGTCAGAGGTTTTGAACTGGAGACCATCGACCAGGTAGCGGATGAACTGGAGCGCCGTCTGGAAGGCATCGAGGGCATCACGGATGTGCGCCTGGCACGCGAAGATGGCCGCGAGCAGCAACTGGTCCGCATCAACCGCGCCCGCGCTGCTGACCTGGGGGTGAGTGTCTCCCAGGTCGCCCGCACCCTGGAGACCGCCCTGAGTGGCGGCAGTGCTGGACAATACCGGGATCGAGGCACGGAGACCCGTATCTGGGTGCAAATGCAGGATGCGCACCAGATGTCCATCGACGAAGTGCTGAACATCACCGTACCCAGCCGTACCGGCGACCCGGTGAGCCTGCGCCACTTGGTGGAACTGGAGTCGGGGATTGCTCCACTACAGATCGAACGCAAGGAACAACAACGCGTCAACACGGTGAACGCCAACATTGCCGGCCGGGATCTGGGTTCCATTGTCGCCGATGTGCGCACCGAACTGGAGAATCTGCCCCTGCCTCGCAATGTGGACATCACCTTCGGCGGAGACGTGGAAGAACAGCAGCGGGCCTTCAAGGAACTGGGGCTGGCACTACTCATGGCCGTGGCGCTGGTGTACATGGTCATGGCCAGTCTGTATGAATCCCTGCGCGACCCGCTTATCGTGATGTTCTCGGTTCCCCTGGCGCTGATCGGCGTGGTTGCCATGCTGCTGATCACGGGCACGACCCTGAACGCCCAGTCGCTGATCGGCATCATCATGTTGACGGGCATCTCGGTGAACAACGCCATCCTGCTGGTGGACCAGAGTGCTCGCCTGCATCGCAGCGAGGGTATGATCCCTCGATCTGCCGTGCGGGAGGCCGCCCGTCGCCGCCTGCGGCCCATCCTGATGACCTCCCTGACCACCATCCTGGCCCTGATCCCCCTGGCCATCGGCATCGGTGAGGGTGGCGAGACCCAGGCACCCATGGCTCGAGCGGTCATCGGTGGACTGTTCAGCTCCACGCTGATCACGCTGCTATTGATGCCGGTACTGTATACGCTGTTTCATCGAGAAGAAGCGGGCTCACCCGCGCCCAACCCGATCAGGTCGACATGATGTTCCCATGCTCACCCCCACGCCGCGGTCTCAGTGCCCTGGCCATCGCTGGTCTGATGCTATTGCCCACCGCCCAGGTTCCGGCGGATGACCTCCCCACCCCGCCCTGGCTGGAGGAACGTCTGGATGCCTGGGGCCCGGCACCGGAGGCATTACCCGAAGGCCCCCCCGAACTGAGCGCCCCGCAGGCGTGGGCCCCCACCTCCGGGCAGGCCGCACCCGACGCGCTGGCGCTATCGGTGGAGAATGCCGTTTTCATGGCCCTGCAAAACAATCGCTCCCTCACCATGGAGCAACTGCAACCATTGATCACCGGCACCTTCGAGGCCGTGGAGCGGGCGGTGTTTGATCCGGTGCTGTTCGGCGAGGCCAGCCTCTCCGAGGATGAAACGGTACGGCAGTTTGACCAGGCTCGGTTACCGGACCAAGTCACCCGCTCCCAAAGGGATCGCATCGAGGCCGGCGTGCGCCAAAGCCTGCCCACCGGCACCGACATCGAGCTGTCCCTGCGCAGTGTGCGCAGCGAATCGACGCGCACCGATGAACAATTCACCTCCCGTGCCGGCCTCACCCTCACCCAGGCCCTGCTGCGTGGCGCCCGCATCGACTCCAACCTGGCCAGCCTGCGTCAGGCCCGGGTGGATACCCGAAGCTCACTCTATGAATTTCGGGGCTTCACTGAATCCCTGGTGGCCGATGTGGAAAAAGCCTACTGGGACTATGTGCTGGCAAGTCGCCAGACACAGATCTTCGAGGAATCTCTGGCGGTGGCCCGTCAGCAGCTGGAAGAGACCCGTCAGCGCATCCGTGTCGGCGACCGGCCCGAGAGTGAGGAAATCTCTGCCCGCGCTGAGGAAGCCCTGCGTCGTCAGGGCTTGATCGACGCCCGTTCACAACGGGCCCAGGCCCGCATCCAGTTGCTGCAACTCATCAATCCGCCGGCCGCCCACTGGGGCACCCAGGTCACCCCCCTGGACAAGCCGGACCCACAGGTACCTACCCTGGAACCGGTGTCCGCCCATATGGAACTGGCCCGGGAACTGCGTCCGGCGCTGAATGAGGCCCGGTTGCGGGTACAACGGGGAGAGCTGGAGGTGATTCGTACCCGTCAGGGCCTGCTGCCGCGGCTGGACTTGTTCGTCACGCTGGGGCAAAGCGGCTATGCCTCCGCCTTCGGCGACGCCTGGCGGGAGGTGGATGGCCCCGGCTATGACTACAGTGTGGGTCTGCAACTGGAATATCCCATCGGCAACCGCGCCGCCCGCGCCGACGTTCAGCGCGCCGGTCTAAGCCGTCAGCAGGCGCTGGAGGCCCTGGGCAACCTGCAGCAACTCACCGCCCTGGACGTACAGAACGCCTGGTTTGACGCCAATCGCACCCGTGAACAGATCCAGGCCACGCAACTTACCCGGGAACTTCAGGAGGAGGTTCTCCGGGGAGAGCAGGCCCGTTTCCGCGTGGGCACCGGCACCGCCCTGGCCCTGTCCCAGGCCCAACGGGATCTGCTGGAGAGCCAGCTGGAGGAAGCCGAGGCCATCATCCGTCACCGTCAGGCCCTCACCGAACTCTATCGCCAGAGTGGTACGCTGCTGCTGCGCCGTGGGATCGAGGCCCCGGGGGACGAGGCGCTGGAGTTAAGCTTCTGAGACCTTTGACTTGCGGTATGCCATCCACACCTTTGCGCCATGACGACACTGCAGATCCTCATTCCCACCTTTGCCCTGATCGTTGCGGGGTTTCTGCTCAGGCGGCACGCCGGTTTCAACCCCGGTTTCTGGTCCGACCTGGAATGGCTGATCTACTACATCCTCTTCCCGGCGCTGCTGTTTGGCTCCCTGGCCCGGCACCCGCTGGAGATCCAGAGCGCTGCCGGCATGATCTACACCGGGTTCATCTTCATGCTGGCCGGCATGGCGCTGGGCTATCTGGGGCAGCGCTGGATGCGCCTTGGCCAGCAGGAATTTGCCTCGGCATTCCAGTGCGCCTTTCGCTTCAATTCCTATATCGGCTTTGCCATTCTCGGCGGCCTTTACGGCGCTGAGGGGGTGGCGGTATTCGCCATCCTGACCGGCTTCATGGTGCCCTTGGCCAATGTGGGCGCCGTGTGGGCCCTGGCGCGGCACGGCAATCACGGCCTGCTGCGGGAACTGGCCCGCAATCCTCTGGTGCTTTCCACGTTTGCAGGGCTGGCCTGGTCCCTCAGCGGCTGGTCCCTTCCCACGATGATCGACACCACCCTGGGCTTTCTGGGCGAGGCCGCCCTGCCCCTGGGGCTCATTGCCGTGGGGGCTGGCCTACAACTGGCCGGCGTGGGCCGCCATGCCCCAGCCATCGCTTACCTGACCCTGGTCAAGCTGATCGCCGTGCCTGCCATCTCCGTGGGCGCCGCCATGTTATTCGGCATCAGCGGTGTCTATCTGGCCGCTGCCCTGGTCCTGGCCGCCCTGCCCACCGCCTCCTCGGCCTATATCCTGGCCGTGCGCATGGGCGGCGATGGTCAGATCGTGGCCGCCCTGATCGCCACCCACACCCTGGCAGCGGCCATCACCCTGCCCTTGTGGCTCTTCTTGATTCAATAAAAGACGCCCTCACCCCAACCCCTCTCCCGCCAGCGGGAGAGGGGCTCAGAAAAAGGCACCCGTATCCTCCTGTCCAAGAGGGACTCAACAGCAGATACTCTCTCTCCAATCAAACTTGAGGTTACTCAAATCAAGTCGGTCGGGTTACACTTCGATATAACCTTATGACTCCAATCGCCCCCACAGCCCCCGACCCAACCTCCGTTACCGGCGTCGTCCTGGCCGGTGGCCGGGGTGTGCGCATGGGGGGGCGGGACAAGGGGCTCGTCGATCTCGCCGGGCAACCCATGGTGCGCTGGGTCATGGAGAAGCTTTCGCGTCAGGTGGACACGCTCATCATCAGCGCCAATCGCCATGCAGATGCCTACGCAAGCTTCGGTGCCCCTGTCGTGTCCGACACACAACCCGACTTTGCCGGCCCCCTGGCGGGAATCGCCGCGGCGCTGAGCGCCAGTACCACGCCCTGGGTACTCACCGTCCCCTGCGATTGCCCGCAACTCCCGGGCGACCTGCTGCAGCGACTCGCCCAGGCCCGCCAGACTCAGGGAGGACGGCTGGCCATCGCCCAGGTCGAACGACGCCCGCAGCCCGTCTTTGCCCTGGTGCACCAGTCGCTACTGCCGGACCTTGAGGCCTTTCTCAATGCGGGTGAACGCAAGGCGTGGATCTGGTGCCAGCGCCACAGGCCCTCGCTGGCAGACTTTTCTGACTGCCCGGAGGCCTTCGCCAACATCAACACCCCCCGGGAGCATCGTTTCCTGGCTGCCACGCTCCAATCCAGCCCCTCGCCCGAAATGCCCAGCCCACTGGAGGACCGCGCCTCATGAGTCCGACACCCTCGCCGCCCCTCGTTGATCGGTTCGGACGCCGCGTGAGCTATCTGCGGATCTCCATCACGGATCGCTGCGATTTTCGCTGCGTCTACTGCATGAGCGAAGACATGCAGTTCCTGCCCCGCAGCCAGGTGCTCACCCTGGAGGAGATCCAGCAGATCGCCCAGGCCTTCGTGGCGCTGGGGGTGGACAAGATCCGCATCACCGGTGGCGAACCCCTGGTACGGCGGGGTGTCACCGGGCTGTTCCGGGGGCTGGGCACCCTCCCCGGCCTTGAAGAACTCACCCTCACCACCAACGGCTCGCAGCTCGCCCGACACGCCCCGGCCCTGCGGGCCGCGGGGGTTCGACGCATCAACATCAGCCTGGACAGCCTGCGACCGGAACGGTTTCGGCACATCACCCGGCTGGGGGAATTGCAAAGGGTGCTGGATGGTATCGATGCAGCCCTGGCTGCCGGTATGGAGCGGGTGAAGATCAACAGCGTCATCCTCAAGGGCCGTAACGCGGATGAGGTCATTGATCTGGTGGAGTTCTGCCGCGCCCGGGACATGGACATCAGCTTTATCGAGGAGATGCCCTTGGGAGTGAACGCAGATCACGACCGGGCCGAGGTATTCTATTCCAGCGATCAGGTCAGGGCCGATATCCAGGCCCGCTACCGCCTGATCCCCACCACCGAATCTACCGGTGGCCCATCCCGCTATTTTCGCCTGGACGACGGCCCTACACGGATCGGGTTCATCTCTCCCCATAGTCACAATTTCTGCGCGGACTGCAACCGGGTGCGTCTGACCGCCGAGGGCCGCCTGTTACTTTGCCTGGGCCAGGAGCACTCGGTGGACCTGCGCCAGGTGGTTCGGGAATACCCAGGGGATTCACGGGCACTTACCCGGGCCATTGTGGAGGCCATGCAGATCAAGCCACAAGGGCATACCTTCGACCTCAGCGCAAAGCCGGTGATCCTGCGGCACATGAGCGTGACCGGTGGATGATCGGTCACTGCCTTAAACTCACAACAACCGCGACCCAATCATGACCCAGACCAACGCGCCTGTTTCCACCCACTGCCACGATGATCACGATCCGGATTCCATGACGCTGGCGCAGGCCCGGCAACGGATGCTCGAGTCCGTCGCCCCGGTCACCGGTCACGAACGCCTCGCCATGCGGGAGGCGCTGCATCGAGTGCTCGCGGAACCGGTTCAAGCCCCGATTGCCGTACCCGGTCACGACAACGCTGCCATGGATGGCTATGCCGTTCGCGGCCCCGATCTCCCCGGGGAGGGCTCAGTAAGGCTGGAAGTGGTGGGCACTGCCTGGGCCGGCAACCCCTTCAGCGGTCCAGTGGGGCCGGGGGAATGCGTACGCATCATGACCGGGGCCGTGGTGCCAAAGGACTGTGACACCGTGGTCATGCAGGAGAAGGTCCGCCGCGAAAGCGATCAAATCATCCTCTCCGCTGGCCCCCGCACTGGCGAGAATGTGCGCCATGCCGGCGAAGATGTGCAGCAGGGGCAGACGGTGCTTGAGGCGGGGGCCGCCATCACGCCTGCACGCCTGGGCCTGCTGGCCTCTTTGGGACCGGTGGAGGTCACGGTTCGCCGGCGCCCGAGGGTGGCCTTTTTCTCTACGGGGGATGAACTCACCCCCCTGGGCCAACCCCTGCCGCCCGGGGGTATTTATGACAGCAATCGCCATACCCTTTTCGGCATGCTCACTGAACTGGGCGTGGAGGTACTGGATATGGGGGTCATCCCTGACACCCGCGAGACCCTGCTGGCCGCCTTCGTCGATGCGGCAGCCTGTGCCGATATGGTGATCAGCACCGGTGGCGTCTCGGTGGGAGAAGCGGATTACATTCGCGACATTCTTGATCAGGTCGGGCGAGTTGATTTCTGGAAGGTGGCCATCAAGCCTGGGCGTCCGCTGGCCTTTGGTCGGGTGGGTGACGCCGTGTTCGTAGGCCTGCCGGGTAATCCGGTCTCGGCGGTGGTCACCTTCTATCAGCTGGTGCAGCCCACGCTGCAACGGATGATGGGGGTTCCCGAGCCGGCGCTGCCCCCCCTGTTCCCGGTGGTCTGCCAGGATACGCTGAAGAAGCGCCCGGGGCGAATGGAGTTCCAACGCGGTGTGCTGGAGCAGGATGAGGCGGGTCGGTTACAGGTACGGGCAACGCTTTCCCAGAGTTCCGGCGTGCTGAGTTCCATGAGCGAGGCCAATTGTTTTATTGTGCTGGACATGGAGCAGGATCGGGTGGAGCCGGGTGAAATGGTACAGGTGCAACCGTTCTGGGGTGTGATGCCCTGAGGCAGATGCCTTCGTTCCCCCTCACCCAACAACTACATGGTCGGAATCACCACCTCCAGCAGGCGCCGCACGTTCACCATCCCCTCGCTGACATTCTTCTCCACATCTTCCATCGAGATCTCCCCGACACCCTCGCCACGACCGGCGGCCCAATTGGCCACCACGGCGCAGGTGGCATAGCCCAACCCCAGTTCACGGGCCAGGCCGGCCTCGGGCATGCCGGTCATGCCCACCAGATCACAGCCGTCCCGCTCCAGGCGGTCCACCTCGGCACGGGTTTCCAGGCGCGGCCCCTGAGTGGCAGCGTAAGTCCCCCCGTCATGGGCATCCAGCCCAATGGATTGGGCACCAGCGAGCAGGCATTGGCGCAACTCCGCGCAATAGGGCTCGGTGAAGTCCACGTGAGTCACATGGCTCAGGTCTTCCTCGAACAGGGTGTGCCCACGCGACCAGGTGTAGTCAATGATCTGGTTGGGGAAAACGATCCGGGGTGGATACATCTCGGGCGTGATGCCACCCACGGCAGCCACCGCCACCACACGGCTGATCCCGGCATTCTTCAGTGCCCAAAGGTTGGCCCGATAGTTGATGCGGTGCGGCGGGATGGTATGTCCATAACCGTGGCGCGCCAGAAACATGACCTCCCTGCCGGCCAGCACCCCGTGGGTGATGGGGCCGGAAGGCTCTCCATAAGGGGTGTGCATCACCTCGCGTCGGGTGATCTCCAGGCCGTTGAGTGAGGTTAATCCGGTGCCACCGATAATGGCAATGGTACTGTCGGTCATGTCGCGCTCTTCATGATAAAGAAAGGCCACCCAGGGGCGGCAAGGATACAGCGGAGGCAGGCGCGCTCAGCAGCCCTTGACGGCATAAACACCGTTGGCGTTACGCAGGAATTCCTTGTAGTCCATGCCGTAGCCAAAGACATAGCGGTCCTCCACCTCCACACCCACGTAGTCTGCCTCCAGGCCGGGTACGCGGCGATCGTGGCGCTTGAGAACCAGGGCAGCACTGTGTACGGCGCGGGCGCCCTGTTGGCGGCAATAGTCCAGAATGCCGGCCAGAGTGTGGCCCTCATCGAGGATATCGTCCAGGACCAGCACGACGCGGTCCTTAAGATCAATCTGGGGTTCCATGATCCAGTGCAGGGTGTCATCCCCCTTGAGTTCGCCCCGATAGCGGGTCGCATGCACATAATCCACCTGCAGCGGAAAATGCAGACGCGTAAGCAGATGGCCGGTGAAGACCACGCCACCGGTCATCACGCACAGCAATAGGGGATTCTGCTCCGCCAGATCCCGGGTAATCGTCTCAGCCATACGGTCAATTGCTGCCTCCACCTGCTGTTTCGAGATCAAACAATCGGCTTCGGCGTAAACCTGCGCCGCGTGCTCCGGAGTAACGGACATGACAACCCTTTATTTTCGTTAAAAAAAGCCTTGATTCGGGGTATTTGCCCCTCTCCCAGCAGGGAGAGGGGCCTCGGAAGAGGGCTCAGTAGGTGAATGTCACCGTATCATCATCCATGGCTTCCCCGATCACGTAGGCACCGCCCACGGTCTCTTCCACCTCAGGGATCATATCATCCCCCCAAAGATCCAGCGTGGGCGTGCACACCTTGAACTTGACGCCCGCTTCGTGGGCATCCTTGATGAAATCGTAAACAGACTTCGGACTGCCCTCCTGCACGAACAGGTTTTCGGCCACTCCCTTCTTGGCCAGTTCGCCGGCACGACCGGTCATGACGACTTCCACGTCATATTCCATGGCCGCGGCCACGGTGGCCTGGAAAAACGGCGCACCCAGTTCGGAAGGGTTCTTGGGATCGGTGTTGACCATGATAATCATTAATTTGTCGGCCATTTTCTCACTCCTTTGGTGGTTCAGCCGGCATTATAGGCAGGCTATTCCACTCCCGCCAATGCATAAGGCCGGCTTATTCCAGGATCAGACAAACCCTTGTCACACCGGCAATTCCATGTTCGAGGCGTTATCCATTGACGCCGCCAGCGTCACGGCAGTTTCCCAGTGGGGGTCGCTGCGCAGTGTCTGCCAGTCAGGTGCCCGCCGGCCGTGCATCCTTGCCAGTCTGGCCATGGCCACGGGCGCGTCGTGCCCCGCCAGGGCATCCAGTGCCTGGGCAGCGCCCTCGGGGTGGTTACATACCAGCATCATGTCGCAGCCAGCGGCCTGGGCCCTGAGTGCGCGTTCACCATAATCCCCGAATGTCTCAGTGGCTGCCATGCTCAGATCATCGCTGAAGATGGCTCCCTGGAAACGCAACTGCCCGCGCAATACATCCTGCAACCAGTAACGGGAAAAACCTGCCGGAAGCCCATCGACCCGGGAGTACACCACATGGGCGGGCATGAGCCCGGCGATCCCCTGCTCGATCAGGCGCTCAAAGGGGAGCATGTCGTCATTCAGGATGTCTCGCTGCCGTCGCTCGTCCACCGGCAGTTCCAGGTGGGAATCAGCGCGTACCCCACCGTGGCCCGGGAAGTGCTTGCCCACCGCCTCCATGCCTGCCGAACGCATGCCCTTCACCCAGTGGTGCGCCAGATCCGCCACCGCATGGGGCGAGCGATGAAAGGCTCGATCACCGACCACGCCACTGCACCCATGAGCCAGATCCAGCACCGGCGCAAAGCTGAAATCCACGCCCACGGCGCGCAACTCCGCCGCCATCAACCAACCCAGCAGGCGGGCCCGGCGGCGTGCCTCGGCGGGCTCCCGATCGTAGACATGACCCAGGCGAGCCATGGGGGGCAGCTTCGTGAATCCTTCACGAAAACGCTGCACTCGACCTCCTTCGTGGTCTACGGCCACCAGCAGATGCGGTTCGCGCAGGGCATGGATCTGCCTCACCAGTTCAGTCAGTTGCTCCATCGACTGAAAGTTGCGGGTAAACAGGATCACCCCGCCTGCCATGGGATGGCACAACAGGCGTTTCTCGGCGGCTGTCGGGGTCGTCCCCTCCAGATCCAGCATGATGAGCCCCAGGGGCATGGCAGCTTACTCTTGCACTCGGGATCGAGACCCGCGATTGTAACGGATCGTGCCCCAAGGGCCACATGCAACCCAGAAGGATCGGATGCCGATGGCAGATCAAAGCACCCCACTCGCCAACCCGGTTCACGACCTGGGGCCCGCCGAGCGACGGCCGCGGGTCGCCCTGGTCAACCCCGGGGGAGAGACCAACATCAACGGCCAATTCGTCCTGGGCCGACTCAGCGCCTTTCTCAAGAGCCTGGAATCAGGTGAAGCCGCACGGGGCCGCCTGCGAGAAAGGATCCTCATTGCTCCCTGCCCCGAACCCGATCAGGCGGAGACCGTCGCCCACCAGACCCGACAGGCCTTTTATCGGGTGGAGGTCAGTCATGGAGCGGACGGTATGGATGCCCTGCCCCAGGTGTCGCTTATCGACCCCAGCGATGACGAACGTGCCTCTGCCTGCCTGTTTGGTCTGGCGGCCGTGATCGAACACCCGGGACACATGAACGGCGGCCTGCCCTGGCTGCCGGCCTGGCGCGAAGCGGGCGGTGAAAATCTCTACCTCCAGGCCGGTCGCGCCGGTGAGTTACAGCCCGCCCTGTGCGAGCGCCTGTTCCGCGCCCTGGTGACCTTTCTCACCCATACTGAGATCATTCGGGAAATCAGCCTCGCGGAAGAAGAGGACGACCTGCACTACTTTGGCGAAAAACAGATCTTCGAGTTGACCAGCGAGGCTCGCGGCCTGTTCGTCTTCCGTCAGGATCCGGGGCATTGGCTGCATGGAGGAGATCTCATCGGCTATCTCTATGACCGGGACAACGGCGCCCTCATCAAGGAACTCAAGACACCGGTGAGTGGCCTGCTGACTTCCATTCGCCGCAATCCACTGGTGGAGGCCGGCTCACCGGTGGCCACGGTCAGCCGCCTGGAGCGTGATGACTGACCCGCCCCTGACCATGACGCTGTACAGCAATGATGCACTGCAGAATCCTTATTTTGTGAACGGCTCGCAAGACTGGCGATCCCACGGTATGGATACTCCACCTGACCTGATACACTCGAGTCATCTGGATTTTTCAGAATTCAGCTTGGTGGAATCATGGCCACCGCGCCTCGGGGCATCCCGGACCGGAGCCATGCACGCCCCGAAAAATAACCCTTTGTAATGGAGGTTACGATGCGTAAAGGTATGATCCGTTTTGCCGTAGTTCCCGCTGCCGCTCTGGCCCTGGTGCTGGGCACCGGCTGTGCTACCACCGATAACATGGAACAACAACGCCAGATGATCGACAGCGCCAGTGTGACGGCTGACAATGCTCTGCGTACTGCCGAGCAGGCACAGTCCACTGCTCAAGGTGCAAACCGCACTGCCAACGAAGCCAACCAGAAGGCCGATCGCGCCTTGGAAGAAAATGCTCGCCTGCGCGAGATGATGCAGCGCATGGAGCGCACCATGGGGCGCGGTAAGTAAGCAGACTCCACGCACGTCATGATTGGCTGACGCGCAAAAAGAACCGGCCCCGCCACTCAAATGGCGGGCCCGGCACTGCCAATATCCGGATGTGCAGGCGTTGCGTGCGCCAGGCCGCAGCCTCGGTGTGACCTGGGTCGGGGAGTTCTGATCCCCCTCAGGGTCGACTCCTTCCCTACGGGTCCGTGACCGGGGTGGCCACCACCCTGTTGCGGCCCGATTCCTTGGCCTGATACAGGGCGTTGTCCGCATCGTGGAGCATCTGTTCCAGATCGCTTCCCAGGCGGGTGGTCACCCCTACACTCAAGGTCAGCTTGACGCACTCGCTGTCCAGACAGAACTCCATGCTGGCCACCGCCTGACGCAGGGTCTCGGCCAGCGCGATGGCCGCTTTCTGATCAACGTCCTGTGCCACCAGACAGAACTCCTCGCCACCGTAACGCACCAGGATATCCGAGGCACGCGCCCGAGCCTTGAGCACCTTGGCCACCTGGGTGAGTACCTCATCACCCCCGAAGTGACCGAAACGATCATTGATGTGCTTGAAGAAATCCAGATCCATCAGGATCACGCTCAGACCACGCCCACCCCTGCGGGCCGCCTCGTGCAGCATCTGTCCGGCATCGGCCAGGTATCGGCGATTGAACAGGCTGGTCAGCGGATCATGGTTGGCGGCGTTCTCCATCTCCTGGATCAGTTCGATCAGGGCCACATTCTGGTTGACTCGCACAAAGAACTCCTCTTCCAGGAAGGGCCGTGTAATGAAGTCGTTGGCCCCGGCCTTGAGCTGACGGGCTGAAAGGATACCCGAGCCATGATTGGACATGCCGATGATGCACAGCCGGGTGCGGCAATACCGTTGGCGAACACGGGTAATCAGGGTGATGCCATCCATGCCGGGCATGTGCTGATCGCACAGCATCAGATGGATCTGGTCTCCCTGTTCATCCAGCAGCCTGAGGGCGCTCTGACCATCCTTGGCCTCCAGCAACCGATACCCATACCGATGCAGCAGGGCCATGAGATAGGCTCGGGCCGAGGTGGAGTCGTCCACCACCAGGACACCGATATTGCGATTACGATGAATGCGGCCTACCGAACGAACCACATGGTCGATCTCGGAGGGGTTGTCCTTGTTGATGTAATCGATAATGCCCAGATCGATCAGCCTGTCCCGATCATCGTCGCTGACTCCCGCGGTCAGTACCAGAGCAGGGATACCCTGTTCAAGCACCCAGGGAACCACCTCCCCGTCCGGTGCGTCAGGCAGATTCAGATCCAGCACAGCCAGAAAGAACTGTTCGGCACCTTCTTCCAGCGCTGCCCTGGCCTCAGCCAGGGAGCCAGCCACTCTCACCTGAAGATCGGGCAGTTCTGCGATCTTGTTCGCCAGCAGCCCGGCCACCGAGCGGCTGTCCTCCACCACGAGGACGTGATGGCCGGATTGTCTGCGGATCTGCGGCATGGCGAGAGGGCCCGTGTCTGGGCGTGGGACTGGCATCAGTGAAACGTGTGGTGTTCAATATAGCACTCCCAACGCCCCTGATCATCTGGCATACCAATGGACTGAACCGCCTCATCACCACAGGGACAAGATGGGCCAAAACCGCCCCCCCTCCCCCAAGGGGTACTCTTGAGCCGGCGCTTGGGGCAAAATATTTCCCCTATCGGACCAACCCACCCTTGACAATACGCCCATCGCCGTGGGCAGCCAACATCATTTGAGAGAGACCATGCCCGAAAGAACACGCATCATCCTGCTCAGCATTGCCGCCCTGGCCACCATCGTCTTCCTGCAACCCCTGCTCACGCTGCTTGGTGGCGTCATGGTGCTCGCCCTTGTCGGCACCCTCATCTACCGAGACCTGCCGCTGGATACCCAGGACATCATCGAGGAATACCTGAATGCCTGGCTGCGTCGCGCCAGAGACGGCTTCTGGCCCTCCAGTCAATCCCGGCGGGACGAGGATGATCCGGTGCTGATGATGGAGGAGGAATACGAAGAGAAACCCGCGCCCAAGCCCCGAGCCCGCCGCAGCCGTGCACGGAGCAAGAGTGGCTCCGGGAATGGCAGCCCTTCCTGAGACGGTGTGCCCCCCGCCCCTCCCACTGGGTGGGATAAAGAACGCTGATATCTGCTAGCCCCTCTCACCGCGAGGAAGAGCGCTGATACCTGCTAGCCCCTCTCCCCTCTGGGGAGAGGGGTTGGGGTGAGGGGCGAGGGGTGAGGAACTAAGGTGAAGGCAATCGCTTCTGCCCATGACCATGACCATGACCAACACCATGTCCCTCAGCCATGGCAAACAGACTGGCATTCCCCCCTACCGCCGCTGTGTTCACCGTCACCACACGCTCGGTGGCAAACTTCAACAGGTAATGAGGCCCGCCGGCCTTGAAGCCGGTTCCTGACAACCCCTCGCCACCGAAGGGCTGCGTGCCCACCACGGCCCCCACCATATCCCGGTTCACATAGGCGTTACCGACCCTCGCCCGGCGGGTCACCGCATCAGCATGGGCATTGATACGGCTGTGAATACCCAAGGTCAGGCCATACCCCTGAGCGTTGATACGATCCACCAGGGCATCCAGTTCTCCGGACCGCCAGGTGACCACATGCAACATGGGACCGAACACCTCCGCCACCAATTCCTCGATGCTCTCCAGCCGGTAAAGGGTGGGTGCCATGAACAGGCCTCGCTCGCAGTCTCCCCCCAGCGGCGCGCGATGCAGGACGCGGCCATGCTCCTCCATGGTCTGGTGATGGGCCTCAAGCCGCTCCAGAGCCTCGGCATCGATGACCGGCCCCACATCCGTGACCAGCCAGTGGGGGTCTCCCACCACCAGGGAATCCATGGCGCCCTTGAGCATCTTCAACAGCGGCTTGACGATATCCGCCTGCACACAGAGGAGCCGCAGGGCTGAGCAACGCTGACCGGCACTGAGGAAGGCCGAGCGCACGATGTCCATGACCACCTGCTCGTGCAAGGCGGTGGAATCCACGATCATGGCGTTGATGCCGCCGGTCTCCGCAATCAGCGGCACGATGGGCCCCTCCCGCTGGGCCAGCCCCTGGTTGATCAGGCGCGCCGTCTCGTTGGAACCGGTAAAGGCCACACCGCTGACCCAGGGGTCACCCACCAGCAGGGGGCCAATCTCGCCACCGGGCCCGGGCAGGCAGTGCAATACTTCAGTGGGGATACCAGCCTGATGCATCAGGGCCACGGCCCGGATGGCCACCAGACTGGTCTGTTCCGCGGGCTTGGCCAACACCGCGTTGCCGGCTGCCAGGGCGGCGGTCACCTGCCCGGTGAAGATGGCCAGGGGAAAATTCCAGGGGCTGATACACAGGAAGGTGCCTCGCCCATGCAGACTCAATTCGTTGCGCTCCCCGGTCGGACCGGGCAACACTGCCGACCGGGAGAACAGGCGCCGGGCCTGGGCGGCGTAATAGCGGCAGAAGTCCACTGCCTCGCGCACCTCGGCATGGGCATCGCGCAGGCTCTTGCCGGCCTCTTCCACGCACAAACTCATGAGCTCGGTCTGGTGTCTCTCATAGAGATCAGCCACCGCTTCCAGGATCTCGGCCCGACGCTCGGCGGGCGTCGCCTCCCAGTCAGGCCAGGCGGCATCGGCCGCTTGCAGAGCCGTTTTCACGTCCCCTTCACCGGCCCAGGTGATCTTGCCCGTCTGACGCTGCCTGTCCGAGGGGGACACCACCGCTTGAGCCTGATCCGTGCGCATCGCCCCCGCCACCAGCGGTCCACCACGCCAACCCTTCTCGGCGATACGCGTCATATGAGCCGACAGTTTCAACAGCAGGGACCGATCCGAAAAATCCAGTCCCTCACTGTTGCGGCGGGCCTTGCCATAGAGGTCCTTGGGCAGGGCAATACGAGGATTGCGCAGCGGCTCGCAGGTGCGCAACCAGGCGGCGGGGTCGGCGATCAGATGATCCAGATCATCCTCGTGGATGCGATGAACAAATGAGGAATTGGCGCCATTCTCCAGCAATCGGCGCACCAGGTAGGCCAACAGATGCGCGTGACTGCCCACCGGGGCATAGATGCGACAGGGCACCTTTGGGCGGTCACGGGCCACCAGCTGATCGTACAGCGCCTCCCCCATGCCATGGAGACGCTGCAACTCGAATTCCTTGTCCCGGGCCATCTCCATGACGGCCGCCACCGTATGGGCATTGTGGGTGGCGAACTGAGGGTACAGGTGCGGACAGTCATGCAGCAGGCGCTGGGCACAGGCCAGATAAGAGACATCCGTCGCCGCCTTGCGAGTGAACACCGGATAGTCGGCCAGACCCTGGACCTGAGCCTCCTTGATTTCCGTATCCCAATAGGCCCCCTTGACCAGGCGCACCATCAGTTGACGACGTTTCAGCGACGCCTTGTTCTCCAGCCAGCCCAGCACCTCCCAGGCCCGCTTCTGATAGGCCTGCACGGCAAATCCCAATCCTTCCCAGTTCTCCAGGCTGGAGTCGTCCAGCAGGCGTTCCACCACATCCAGCGACAGATCCAGGCGCCAGGATTCCTCGGCGTCGATACACAGGGGGATGTAGTAATCTCGGGCCAGCTGGCACAGATCCAGAATGCGCGGCATCAGTCGGCGATGAACCCGTTCCTCGTGCCCGGGCTCATAGCGGTTATCCAGAGCCGAAAGCTTCACCGAAATGCCAGGGCGCTCCCGCATGGCGATGCGAGGGTCCACCGACTTGCCGATGTGCTCGATGGCCTCCTTGTAGGCCTGAAAGTAAGCCTGGGCATCTTCTTCCGTGCGGGCTGCCTCGCCCAGCATGTCGTAGGAATACAGATAACCACGCTTTTCGTTGCGTCGCGCCCGCTTCATGGCCTCGTCGATGGTCCTCCCCAGGACGAAACCATCGCCCAGCATCCCCATGGTACGGCGCACGGCCGTGCGGATCACCGGGCTGCCCACGCGGGCCAGCATGCGATGCACCACGCGGGATAACCAACGCCGGCGATCATCCGTATCGATGATGCGTTCACTGAGCCACAGGCTCCAGGTGGCCGCATTCACGAAGAAAGGCCGATCACGACCCAGATGGGCATCCCAGTGGGAAGCGGTGAGCTTGTCGTGGATCAGGCGATCCGCCGTGGCCTTGTCCGGCACCCTGAGCAGGGCCTCGGCCAGGCACATGAGCGCGATCCCCTCGTCGCTGGAGAGATCATATTCCTGCATCAGCGCTGCCATGCCGGACTGGCGCTTCTGGGCCTGAATCATCCCCTTGACCAGGCCCCGGGCCAGGTAACGGGTGCGGGTGCCTCGTTCCTCATCCTGGGGCAAGCGGTCGAGCAGCATCCGGACCGTCACGGCCTCATCGGCCCGATACAATTGGCTGATGGCCTGCCGATCGTGATGTGGCAGGGAATCGGGGTCGGCATAGACAAATCGGCTCATGCTCTTGTCCTGTCTTCCTGGCAATCGCACGAGGATAGCTCCAACCGCCTCATGGAATCCATGGATACGGAGGCCAGCACCGTGTGCCGGCCATCACCACCGTGAATGCGCCCGGCGACGGGCATTCAGGATGGCCGGAATGTCCTCGGCCGGCACCGGCCGGCTGAACAGATAACCTTGGGCTCGGTGGCAGCCCATATCCAGCAAGGAGGAATCCAGACCACCCTCCTGCAGCACATCCGCCACCGTCTGCACCTGCACGCCCGAAACATTCACCGCGATGGTGCCGAACTCAAGTCCCTGCTGCGCCCATTGCCGGGCCTGCAGGCAGGCCTGACGCAACACCCAGCGACCCACGGGTGTACTGCAGCACTTTGGCCAGCGCATGAGCGCAGAATACGAGGTGCTGTTCTTCGCCGATGGCGATGGCGAGGCCTATTACCACAACGAACACCGCTCCAACCTGGCCGACCGGGGCTATTTCCAGCGCATCGTTCGGGATCAGGGTGCCACATCCGTGGTGACCGACCCCGTATACTCCCGCAGCACCGGGAATCCGATCACCGTGTTGGCCCATGCAGTGGAAGATGCACGGGGTGAGGTGGTCGGCCTGCTGGCCGCGACCGTCACCCTGGACACCCTTTCGCGCATCGTGGAGCAGGCCATCGATCAACCCGGCGCCATTGCCTGGGCCCTGGATTCCAATGGCATGACGATCGCTCACCCGGATGCACGGCGGCGGATGTCGGAAAATGCCCTGGATGTGGCCAACGAAGCCTACGCCACCATCGCTCGGCGCATGGTAGACGGTGATCGGGGTGTGGGGGAATATGTGGATGAGACCGGGCGCGCCTTCAATGTGGCCTATCAACCCATTCCCAACACGCCCGGGTGGTCCTTGGCCGTCGCCATCCCCACAGATAACCTACTGGCCACTGCGCGTGAGTTACAAATAACCCTGGTGGTTGTCTTCGGACTCACCCTATTGATCCTGGCCGGCATCATCATGCTGGTGTCGCGCATGATCGTGAGGCCAGTGAGTGAAACGCGACAGGCCCTGGACCGGATTGCGGCCGGCGACGGTGATCTGACACAACGGCTCGATGGGGAGCGTCACGACGAATTCGGGGATCTGGCCCGCAGTTTCAACGGCTTCATCGATGGTGTTCACACCCTGGTGAGGCAGGTCTCGGAGGCAGCCAGCCAGTTATCAGCGGCGGCAGAGCAACTGGCCGTGTCCAGCCGTCAGGCCAGTGAGCAAGTTCAGCAGCAGCAATCCGAAACGGAGCAGGTGGCGACGGCCATGACCGAGATGGCGGCCAGCGTGACTGAGGTGGCAGGTAATGCCCACCAGGCCGCTGATGCGGCAACCGCATCGGACCGTGCGGCGCATTCCGGTGCCGAGGTGGTCCAGCAAACCTCGCGGGAGGTTGGCGAATTGGCCACGGAGGTGCAAAGCGCAGTTTCAGTGATCAACCGCCTGCAGGGAGATGCCGAAAGTATCGGTACAGTGCTGGAGGTCATCCGTGGGATTGCAGAGCAAACCAACCTCCTGGCACTCAATGCAGCCATTGAGGCTGCCCGCGCCGGAGAGGCAGGCCGCGGTTTTGCTGTCGTGGCCGATGAAGTGCGTGGAGCAGGCAGCCAGCGGCTCCACACAGATTGCGGCGGCCAGCGACGAATTGGCGAGATTGGCTGCGGAACTTCAAACGCGGGTGGGAAGATTCAAGGTATAGCGGCATGAC